>NZ_JBSHBN010000021.1:0-77247 GCF_053612025.1 Kitasatospora sp. NPDC054768 | reverse complement strand
CGGCCGGCTCCCCCGGCCGCGGACGGACGGCCTCCGGCGGGGCGATCGGACGGGCCCGGCCGAGCAGGACGGCGACCAGGACGGCGGTGACCGCGAGCGCGACCGCCCCGCAGCGCACGGCGAGGTGGATGCCGTCGATGAAGGCGCCGTCCACCGCTTCCTGGAGCGGACCGGGCAGTGCCGCCGCGGCTGCGCCACCGCCGTGCACCGCGCCGGTGGGCGCGTCCGCGATCGGACCGACGGCGTCCGGCGGGACGCCGAGCCGGTGCAGGGCGGCCGTCAGGGAGTCGGTCAGCCGGTCGGTCAGGACGGCGCCCAGCACGGCGATCCCCAGCACCCCGCCGAGTTCGCGCAGGGTGTTGATGGCGGCCGAGGCCATCCCGGTCTGGGCCGGGGCGACCCGCTGCATCACCCCGATCGACACCGGGGTGAAGGTGAGCCCCATCCCGAGGCCCATCGCGAACAGCGTCCACAGGTATTCGAGGTAGTGCGCGTGGTCGCCGTACAGTGACAGGCCGCCGAGGCCCGCCGCGCAGAGGACGAGGCCGAGCACCAGCGGCGGCCGGGGCCCGTGGCGGGCGGTCAGCCGGCCGGAGAGCGGCGCGGCGAGCACCAGCATCGCGGTCATCGGCAGCCCCGCGTAGCCAGCGGCGGCCGGGGACCAGCCGAGGGTGCCCTGCATCATCAGCGGCAGGAAGAACAGCGCGCCGAACATCCCGAAGCTGACCATGAACCCGCTGAGCAGCGCGCCGCCCAGCATGCCGTCGCGGAACAGTCGCAGCTCCAGCATCGGTTCGGCGAGCCGCAGTTCGAACAGCAGGAAGGCGATCAGCAGCACGGCGGCCGCGGCGCCGCAGCCGAGCACCCGGGCGTCGGTCCAGCCCCGGGACGGGCCCTCGATCAGCGCGTAGACCAGCAGGCCGAGTCCGGTGGCGGACAGGGCGAGACCGCCGAGGTCGATCCGGCGGGCTCGCGGCGGGATGTCCGGGAGCACCCGGGCGGCGAGCAGCAGTCCGGCGACGCCGATCGGCACGTTGATCCAGAACACGCTGGCCCAGCCGAGGTGTTCGACCATCGGGCCGCCGACCACCGGTCCGACCGAGAGGCCGAGCGCGGAGACCCCGGACCAGGTGGCGATGGCCTTGGCCCGCTCCTGCTCGTCGGTGAAGACGTGCCGCAGCAGGGCGAGACTGCCGGGGGTGAGCAGCGCGGCGCCGACGCCCTGGAGCATCCGGGCGCCGACCAGCACGCCGATCGTGTCGGCGAGCGCGGCCAGGGCCGATCCGACCGTGAAGAGGGCGAGGCCGAGCCGGAACACCCGGGTGCGGCCGTAGCGGTCGCCGAGTGCGCCACCGGTCAGCACGAAGGCCGCGTAGACCAGGCTGTAGCCCTCGGCGACCCATTGCAGGCCGCTGATCCCGGCGTCCAGTTCCTGGCCGATGCGGGGCAGGGCGTTGTTGACGATGACGTTGTCCAGCATGGACATGAACATGGTGACGCAGAGCGTGAGCAGCGCGAGCCGTCGGCGGCGGGCGCTCGATTCCTCCATGGGTTCCCTCCCGATCATGAGCCCCTAACACTGTTAGGGGTCGGCGCGACAGCCACAGAGTGCACCTAACGGTGTTAGATTGCAAGCGGGAATCCACCACACGGCCGGAGGCGTCCGCACACCCATGCCGCAGAACCACCCCGACACGCCCGGGACCGACGACACGACACCCGCCCTGACCAGGGACGCCCTCGCCCAGGCCGCCCTGCGCATCCTGCAACGGGACGGCCTGGCCGGGCTGTCCATGCGCAAGGTCGCCGCCGAGGTCGGCGTCAAGGCGGCCTCGCTGTACTGGCACGTCCGCAACAAGCAGGAGCTCCTCGACCTGCTCACCGACGCGCTGTTGGGCTCCGCCGAGCCCCCGCCGCGCACCGGCGGCTGGCGCGAACAGTTCCACGCGTACAGCTGGCGCTACCGCCGCCTGCTGCTCGACACCCGGGACGCGGCCAAGGTCGTCGCCGGTCGGCTCGCCCCCGGGCCCCACCTGCTCGGGCTGATGGAGGACCAGCTGGACCGGCTCCGCGCGGCCGGCTTCTCCGACGCCGACGCCGCCATGGCCAGCTACCTGCTGGGCGCCTTCGTCCAGGGCTTCGTGCTCCAGGAACAGTCGCCGATCTCGGCCGCCGAGGTGCTCGGCACCAGCCGCCGGGACATCGCCGACGCCGCCGGCGACCTGTTCCGCGCCCTGCCCGCCGAGACCTTCCCCAACCTGGTCGCCCTCGCCGACGACCTCACCGCGCCGGACATGGACGCCCGCTTCGAGTTCGGCCTCCAGCGGGTCCTCGACGGCCTCGCCGCCCTGCTCCCGCCGGAGCACCGCTGAGCCCCTCCTCGGGTTCGACACCGGGGTAGGCTCGCCGGGCCCACCCCGTACGACCACGGAGGAGTCACCGATGCCCGAGCCATACCCCCTCTACGAACCGTACGCACAAGGCCTGTTGGACGTCGGCGACGGGCAGCTGATGCACTGGAACGCCTCCGGCGACCCGGCGGGCAGGCCGGCCGTGGTGGTGCACGGCGGGCCCGGCTCCGGCCACAGTCCGGGCACCCGGCGGTACTTCGACCCGGAGCGCTACCACCTCGTCCAGTTCGACCAGCGCGGCTGCGGGCTCAGCCGCCCGGCCGCCGCCGACCCCTCGACCAGCCTGGAGCACAACACCACCGCGCACCTGATCGCCGACATGGAGCGGCTGCGCGAGCACCTCGGCATCGACAAGTGGCTGCTCTACGGCGGCTCCTGGGGCTCCACGCTGATCCTCGCCTACGCGCAGGCCCACCCGGAACGGGTCTCCGCGATCGTGATCTGCGGGGTCACCATGACCCGTCCCGAGGAGACCGACTGGCTGTACCGCGGCGTGGGCCGCTTCCTGCCCGCGGCCTGGGAGGCGTTCCGGGACTTCCTTCCGCCCGCCGACCGCGACGGGGACACCTTCGAACTGCTCGCCGCCTACAGCCGGCTGCTCGACAGCACCGACGAGCCGGTCCGGCGGGCCGCCGCCAACGCCTGGGCCACCTGGGAGGACGCGGTCATCTCGCACGAGACGCTGGGCAAGCCGAACGCGTACACCGACCGGCCCTCCGACGCGCTGATGGCCTTCACCCGGATCACCGCGCACTACTTCTCGCACCGGGCCTTCCTGCCGGACGGCCAACTGCTGCGCGACGCCGGGCGACTGTCCGGAATCCCCGGCGAACTGATCCACGGCCGACTGGACCTCGGCGGGCCGGTCGACACGGCCTGGCAGCTGGTCAAGGCCTGGCCGGACGCCCGGCTGACGGTCATCGACGACTCCGGGCACACCGGCAGCCCGCGGATGCGGGACGCGATCCTGGCCGCGATCGAACGCTTCGCCTGAACCCCGGCCGGGCGTCCGGGGCACCCGCCGGGCGCTCACCGGGGCCCTCGGTTCCTCCGAACGCCCGGCCGGTTCGTACAGGTGGGATTCCCCTACGATACGACGCATGATCGCCTATGCCCCAGCCGCCCTGTTCTTCCTGTTGTTCGGAATCGGGGTAGTACGCGACCGTCGCCAGTTCAGCAACGCCGTCCTGCTCGGCATCGCCGTCTCCCTCCTCTCCCTCGCCCTGCTCGCCGAGCTCCGCAAGGCACCCAGCATGGTGATCACACTCGCGGCGGCGGTCATCGTCCTCCTCCCGGCCCTCGGCACGGCGGCCCTGGTCTGGTTCCTGCTCGCCAACGGCCTGACCATGATCCGCAAGGAGGGCAGACGGCCGGCCAACCTGCTGTCACTGCTCGCCGGGCTGGGCATCCTCGGCGTCATCGGACTGCTGGTCGCCGCCCTCATCGTCCACTCGCGGCCGCTGGCCGCGCTCGCGGGCACCGCGCTCCTCGTGGTCGGCTACGTCTCCTTCCTGTTCACCTGCTTCGTCGGCTACGCCTTCCTGTACAGCCGCCACCGGCCGCGCCGGGACGTGGACTTCGTGATCGTGCTCGGCTCCGGGCTGATCGGCGGCGAGCGCGTCCCGCCGCTGCTCGCCAGCCGACTGAACCGGGGCCGCGAGGTGTACGAGAAGCAGGCCGCCCGCGGCAACCCGCCGGTGCTCATCACCTCGGGCGGCCAGGGGCCGGACGAGAAGCTGCCGGAGTCCCACGCGATGGCCGACTACCTGGTCGAACGCGGCTTCCCCGAGGAGCACATCGAGCGGGAGGACCGCTCGCGCACCACCGAGGAGAACCTGCTGTTCAGCAAGGCCATCATGGAGCAGGCCAAGCCCGACTACCGCTGCGTCGTGGTCACCAACAACTTCCACGCCTTCCGGGCGGCACTGCTCGCCCGTCAGACCGGCGTCAACGGCCACGTCTTCGGCTCTCCCACCGCCCGGTACTACTGGCCGAGCGCCACCATCCGCGAGTTCGCCGCGATCTTCCTGTCCCACAAGCTGGTCAACTTCGGGATCTGCGGCTTCATCGCCCTCTGCGGAGTGCTCGCGGCCCTGTGAGCCGCCCCGGGACCCCCACCCGGGCGGGCCCCGGTCGCTCCGGCGGCCGGGGCCGGTTCTTTTCCATCCGTCATCGGGTTGTGGAGATGGTCCCCGGGTTCGCCCTGGAACACCGCCGTCCTCGACGTCACCTCGCCTCAAGTGCGTTCCGGTGCGGGGCAGGTACGGCCTTCAGCGCTCCGCAAGACGCCCGGCCGGGCCGCAGGACCACGGCGCGGGGCGCGAGCCGCAGGACCATGGCGGCCTGCGCCATGCCCGGGCGGTGGACCCCGGATGACCGTCACATGGCACCGGGCCTGCGGGCGCGCCACGCTGCACGGGACCGGCCCCCACTCCTCCCCCACGTTGGAGTCCCCATGCCACTGCGCCCCACCGCCGCGGCGCTGCTCACCACCGTCGCTCTCGCGCTCGGCACCGCCGCGCCCTCCGCAGCCGTCGCCTCCCCCACCGCATCCACCGCCACCACGGTTTCCCCCGTCACGGCCTCCGCCGCATCCTCCGTGGCGGCGGCCACCAGCGGCAGCTTCCAGCAGGTCACCGGGTTCGGCACCAACCCGGGCAACCTCGCGATGTACACCTACACGCCCGCCGGCTTGCCCGGCGGCGCGCCCCTGGTGGTCGCGCTGCACGGCTGCGTCCAGAGCGCCACCGACTACTACCGCAACTCGGGCTGGACCAAGTTCGCCGACCAGTACGGCTTCGCGGTGGTGTTCCCGCAGACCAGCAGTGTCAACAACAGCCTCTCCTGCTTCAGCTGGTTCGACGCGAGCCGGGCCGCCCGGGGCGTCGGCGAGGCCAGGTCGGTGGTCGAGATGGTCGCCAAGGCCGAGTCCCTGTACGGCTCGGACGCCCACCGGGTGTTCGTCACCGGGCTCTCGGCGGGCGGCGGGATGGCCGCCGACCTGTTGGCGGACTACCCCGACGTGTTCGCCGGCGGGGCGATCGACTCCGGGCTGCCCGCACACTGCGCCACCACCCAGGCCGCCGCCTCCGGCTGCCAGAACTCCGACCAGGGGCTCACTCCGGCCCAGTGGGGCGACAAGGTCCGGGCCGCGTACCCGGGTTACACCGGGCCGTGGCCCAGGGTGGCGATCTGGCAGGGCACCGCCGACACCGTGGTCAGGCCGGTGAACGCGGCCGAGCTGCGGGACCAGTGGACGAACGTCCAGGGCCTCGGCCGTCAGCCGACCGGCACCCGGAGCCTGCCCAGCGGCACCACCCAGGAACTCTACGCCGATGCGAACGGAAGGCCCGCGGTGGCCGTGTTCACGATCAGCGGGATGGGCCATGGCCTGGCCGTCGACCCGGGCTCCGGGGCCGACCAGTGCGGGGCGACCGGCGCCTACTTCCTCGACACGATCTGCTCCGGCTACTACACCGCGCGGTTCTGGGGGCTGGACGGCGGCTCCGGCCCCACCGACCCCGGGCTGCCCGCCCCGACCGGGCTGACCGCGACCGCGGCCGCCGGGTCGGTCGCCCTCGGCTGGCAGTCCGTCAGCGGCGCCTCCTCGTACCAGGTCTTCCGCGATGACGCCCAGGTGGGCAGCACGACCGGCACGGCCTTCACCGACACCGGACTCGCGGCCGGCACCACGTACCGCTACACCGTGGCGGCGGTCGACGGGTCGGGCGCCGCCGGCCCCCGGTCGGCGGCGGTGACGGCGACCACTCCGGGCGGGGGCACCCCCCAGTGCTTCACCGCCAGCAACTACGCGCACGTCTCGGCGGGCCGTGCGACCCAGACCGGCGGCCAGACCTACGCGCTCGGCTCGGGCCAGAGCATGGGGCTCTGGAACACCTTCGTCACCCACACCCTGAAGCAGACCGGACCGGGCTACTACGTGCTCGCCGACGGCCAGTGCTGAGCGGATGGCCGCTGCCGAGCGGACGGCGGCCACCGCGCCACCGGGTGACGCCGCGAACGCCCGCGCCGCCGCACCCGTCGTCCGGCTCACCCCGCCCCCACCTCCACCCCTGCCTCCGCCCGTAGCCCGGCGAACAGGTCGGTCTCGATCGTGCCCTCCCCGACCGCCGCACCCACCACCGGCACCAGGCTCCGGGCCAGGTGGTAGTCCTCGGTCGGCCAGACCTCGCGCTCGATGTCCCGCGGGTGGGCCATGAAGGCCACGCCCGGCTGGACCTGGGTGGCGTGTGCCAGCATCGCCGCGTCCCGTACGGCGAACTGCTCGGCGCACGCCACCCGGGTGGTGGTGGCCAGGGCCGGCGGGGTGTCGGGCCAGCCGGCGAGCAGCTCGCCCATCCCCGAGGGGACGCCCCGTTCCGTCATGGCCTCGTGCAGGGCCCGGAACCAGGCCCGGGAGAGCGCCAGGTGGTAGTAGAGCTTGGACACCTGCCAGGGCTCGCCCGGCCCGGGATCGTGCTCCGGGTCGGCGGCGGCTTCGACGGCCGCCACCGTGACCCGGTGGGTCATCACGTGGTCCGGGTGCGGGTAGCCGCCGGTCTCGTCGTAGGTGATCACCACCTGCGGGCGGAACTCCCGGATCAGTGCGACCAGCGGCGCCGCCGCGAGCTCCACCGGCCGGGCGGCGAAGCAGCCCTCGGGAAGGGGTTCGTCCGGGCCGGGCATCCCGGAGTCGACGAAGCCGAGGAACCGCTGGCGCACACCGAGGATCTCCCGGGCGGCCGCCATCTCCTCGCGCCGGACGCGGGCGATGTCGGCCCGGACCTCGGGCCGGTCCATGGCCGGGTTGAGCACCGAGCCGCGCTCGCCGCCGGTGCAGGTGGCGACCAGGACGTCCACGCCCTCGGCCGCGTACCGGGCGAGGGTGGCCGCACCCTTGCTGGACTCGTCGTCGGGGTGCGCGTGGACGCTGAGCAGGCGAAGGCCGTCGGGGTGACGGATGGACACGGGTGCCTCCAGGTCTGGGTGGTCGGGAGCCGGCCGGTGGTCAGCCGGATCGGCGGGTGTTCGGGTAGAGCAGCGCCGGAGCGATGGCGAGCGCGGACAGGGCCAGCACCCACCAGAAGGTCTCGCCGAAGGCCGCACCCGGCCGGCCCGGGTGCCCGTCCTGCGCCTGTTGGAGCGCCAGCGTCAGCACCGCCGTGCCGAGCGCCCCGCCCACCCGGTTCAGCACGTTGACCGCACCCGCCGCCGCCGGCACCTGGTCCTTCTCGACGCTCCCGTACACCACTGCCAGGCCGGGGATCGCGATCATCCCCATACCCGCGCCGCGCAGTGCCAGCGAGCCGGCGATCAGCCAGGCGGCCGGTTCGGAGCCGCTGCCCAGCTGGGTGAACGCGATCGTGCCGACCAGGGAGCAGCCGATGCCGATCATGATCAGCGGACGCGGCGCGATGCGGTCGGTCATCCGGGCGGCCAGCATGGCGGTGACCGCCGTGCCGAGGGCCTGCGGCGCCAGCAGCAGACCGGCCTCCACCGCGCCGGCGTGCTTCACCTGCTGGTAGTAGAGCGGCACCAGGAACATCGAGCTGTAGAGCGCGGCGCCCTGCAGGAAGCTGTTCGCCGTCGCCACGCTGAAGCCGCGCCGGGCGAACAGCCGCAGGTCGATCAGCGGCGTCCGGACGCCCCCGCGCCCCACCCGCAGCGCGTACCAGCCGTAGGCCGCCACCAGCACCGCGCCCGCCGCCAGAGCGACCCAGCCGGCCGTTGCGCCGTCACCGATCGTCGCGAGCCCGTAGACCAGCCCGGTCAGGCCGGGCGAGAGCAGCACCAGACCGGTCACGTCCAGCCGGGGCTTCGGTGCGTCCGACGTCTCGTCGGACGGCAGCCAGCGGGCGGCGAGCAGCAGGATCACCAGCCCCACCGGCACGTTCAGCAGGAACATCCAGCGCCAGTCGAAGTGCTCCAGCACCAGCCCGCCGAGGATCGGCCCCAGGACCGGGGCCAGGCTGATCGGAAGCATCAGCGTGCCCATCACCCGCCCGACCCTGGACGGCCCGGCCGCTTGTATGATGATCGCCTGGCCGAGCGGTTGAATCATCCCGCCGCCGATCCCCTGCAGCACCCGGAAGGCGATCAGACTGCCCGTCGACCAGGCCAGGCCGCACAACGCCGATCCGAGCACGAACAGGACGACCGAGGCGAGCCACGCCCGCCGTCCCCCGAAGCGGCCGGCGGCCCAACCCGAGAGCGGCATGGTCAGCGAGATCGCCAGCAGGTATCCCGTGGCCACCCACTGCATCTCCGCGATCGAGCCGTGCAGATCGCGCCCGACGGAGTCGATGCCGACGTTGACGATCGTGCTGTCCAGCAGCGCGAGCACCGGCCCCAGCGCGAGCACCCCGCCCATCTTCCACAGGCCCGGCGGAATCGGCTCCGGCTCCCCCTCCCGGACTCCTCCCGGCCGGCCCTTCGCAGCAACGGATGCGGTCATGCGCCCTCCCCTGGTCGCCCTTGGGCGAGTCGCCCCCGAATCCGCGTGCCGCCACTTCGACGCTCACCCGGCACACTCTCGGACGCCCACCCGGGCAGCCGCTCCGGCCGCCCCGGAAAGAACTTAGGACGGACACATCGATTAGGTCAAATCTAATTTCTGTACTCGACCCAGCTTCCTGCGCTAGGCTCCCGGCATGACCGAGACCGGGACGACTCCGAACCTGCGCGAGCTCAACAAGCGCCGCACCCGTGAGGCGATCTCGCACGCCGCGACCAGGCTCTTCATCGAGCGGGGCTTCGACCGCACGACCATCGCCGAGGTCGCGGCCGCCGCGGGCGTCGCCAAGATGACCGTCACCAACCACTTCCCGCGCAAGGAGGACCTCTTCTTCGACCTGCACGAGGAGCTCGTCGTCCGGCTCGCCGCAACGGTCTCCGAGCGCGCACCGGGCGAGTCCGCGCTCGCCGCGCTGCGCCGCGACTGCCTCGCCGGGCTCGACCGGCACGACGCCCGGCTCGGCTTCTCCGGCCCGGAGTTCGCCCGCACCGTCTTCGACAGCCCCGCCCTGGGCGCCCGGCTGCGCGAACTGCACGAGCAGAGCGAGACGGCACTCGCCGAGGCGCTGGCCGAGGCGGTGCAGGAGAGACCCGTCGGCTTCGAGTGCCGGGTCGCCGCCGCGCTGCTCGCCGCCGTGGACCGTGCGGTGTTCGCCGAGGTGTTCCGCCGCACCCTGGCCGGCGAGGAGCAGGCGGCGATCGCCGCCGCGGTCCGCCCCTCGGCCCTCCGGGCCTACGACCGCCTGGAGAGCCCCCTCGGGAGCTTCGCCGTCCGGGACGCCTGAGTAGGGTCGGGACTGGCGCGGTGGCTGACGCTCCGTTTCCAGCCCCCGCGGCTTCACACCGTGCATGTGCAGTTCGACCAGAGGAACCCCGCGCAGGAGCATCCGTTGGCCACCATCCACTCCACCACGGCGAGGTACTACCTGGACGGCGGGGAGGGTGCCGGCAGCGGACAGCTCGCGTGCGCCGCAGCCGCCGGAGGTGGTGTCATACCAGGCGGTGCGCCCGGAGGTCGGCCACGTACTTGGTGATCAGGTCCGGTGACAGACAGGGGATGTCGCTGTCCTCGTCGAGGGCTGCGGCCCGGACCGCCGCACGGAACCGGCCCGCCGGCAGGGCGGATCCGGCGAGTGGCGGTGCCGGCTCGGCGAAGGCGTGCAGCAGCGGGAGCAGCGAATGCTGCCGCTGGCGGTCGGGCAGGCCGCGCAGGGCGGTCTCGAAGCGCTCGGTCCACTCGGCGTGGTCCTGGACGCGTGTCGGGGGATGCCCGGCTGCGATCAGCCAGTCGACGACCGTGTCGAGCGAGATGCCGTCGTCGTGCGGGTTGACCACGTTGTAGGTCCGGTAGCCCTCTCGTGCGTCGTCACCGAGCGCGGTGACGGCCCGCGCGGTGAAGTCCACCGGGAGTGCGTCGAAGTGTCCGCGCCCGTCGCCGGTGCCCCGGGCGTAGAAGCTGCCGGGTGCGATGCCCGTCGCCAGCAGGCTCAGCACGAGGCGGGTGAAGACGTCCGGGACGTTGAGCTGACCGCGGTAGCGCGGGTGCGCGAGGATCATGTTCGAGCGGAAGACGGCGACCGGTAGGCCGAAGGTCTCGTGCGCCTCGCGCAGCAGCATCCACCACGAGCAGGCGCGGTCCGACCTGCTCGACGACGGGCGCCAGGTGTGCCGCCGGAACACCCGACTGCAGCGGGACGGACACCGCGCCGGAGCGGACGCAGGCCAGGTCCGCCATGGTGTACTCGGCACTCGTGGGCCCGAGGAGGGCGACGAAGTCTCCGGGCCCCAGCGCCTGTTCGGGGTGGGGCCGCCACTCTGAGGCCACCGCGCCCACCCGCTCCCAGAGCTCGCCGTAGGTGAGCGTGTCGAACCGCCGCAGAAGGCGCAGCATGGTGCGGCCCGTCTCCGGGTCGGTGACCGGCGCGGTGGCACGCTCGCCCAGGGCGGGGCGGTCGGCGTAGGCCTCCATCACGGTGGCCACCAGGTCGGCGAGCGGTAAGTCGGGGCGCCGGATCGCCTCGGTGACGGCCTCCAGGGGCGCGGTGTCACGGAACTGGGCGTCGGTCGCGTACAGGTGGGCGCTTCGTCGGTCGGTGCGTGCGTCGAGCTCGTCGGCGGGGAGGCGGGAGCGGGACACGAGTGATCTCCTTTGCGACCGAGAAAACCTCTTCGGGCAGACGGCGTTGCCGTTCGGGCGGGGTGATCAGATCAGTGGGAGGGCTGCGGGCTCACCGGTCCTCGGCCGCGCGCGCCAGCACCAGCCGGCCGCTGGCGGCGCGGGGCAGCGGCAGCGGCAGGGGCAGGGGCAGGGGCAGGCCGACCAGCTCGGCCAGCAGCCAGTCGACGTCCAGGCAGCCCCGGTTCAGTGCGCCGTAGAGGGCGCCGTGCCCGCGCCGGCGCTCGGGAGCCAGCGCCAGGCAGACCCGGGTCTTCACCGGGCCGTCGGTGCACAGCACCGCGTCGGTGGGCTCGAACAGCGCGCCGCGCAGTCCGGCCAGGCAGTCGTAGTAGACCCCCGGAAGCGTGACAGTTCCGCGAACGGCTCGCACTGCACGCCTCGTTCCACCACACTCATCACTACGGCCTTCGCGTCAAGTCCTTTTCCTCTTGGTCGAGTTCAGGATCACGCGAAGGCTGTTCCGCTGTCCCGGGAACACCCGGACGAGCGATCACCAGGTCCGCCTGTTCGAAGCCGAACGTAGGCGAGGGTCTGCTTCCGCCGTCAGGATCGCGGGGCCCATGGGTCGTCGTGCTCCGTCGGATCAGACTGTTCGGGATGGAGCATTTCTCGGACGCAGCGCCGCAGTCCCGCCTCGTTCGACCCGCCGGCGGCGGCCATCCAGGGCAGGCCGTCCATGGCGCGGGCACGCTCGTCGGTGGAGAGGTCGTCGACGGCGGCGCGAAGGTCGTCGGGGGCAGGTTCGTCCGTCAGGCAGAGCCAGCCGATCGCGGCGGCCAGCCGGTCCTCGGGAGCTTGCGCCCGGTCCCGCCAGCGCTCTCCCAGCCACACGGTGGTCGGCGGATGGGGGTGGGCACGGGTGCCTTCAGCTGTGGCGAAAACCAGGGCGGCGCGGACAATCGGGTCCTGCTCGGCGTCGAGCCGGGCGCGGAAGGCGGCACGCACCGCGCGGTCGAGGTCGGTAGCGGCGGCCAGGGCGTAGGCGGCGCGGATCCGGATCGCAGGTTCGGGATCGTGCAGAAGAGGCTTCAGGAGGGTGGTGTCGGCAGTGATCGCGGCCCGGGCGGCGGCAACCGACCAGCCCGCCGGGTAGCCGGTCACCTCGACACCGTAGTCGTCGTAGAGGTCGTCGTACTGGGTTGCGGCACGGTGGAGCAGCAGTTCGCCACGGGAGGCGACGCCGAAGTAGCGGGCACGGGCCGGGGAGGAGACTTCAGCGAGCGCGTCGGCACGGCAAGGGTGGCAGGTGTCCGCGGCGATCCGGATCAGGAAAGGCACGGCGAGCACAGCGGCGGCCCGCATGTCGTTGGCGCAGATACCGCCCACAACACCCGTTTCGGCACGAACGGATGAACTGCCGGTACGGAGCAGGTCGATGGCCTCCCTGACGTGACCCCCCTGCGGGAAGTTCTCCCAGGGAACTTCGTCGAGCTGGAATCCGTCCTTGACCTCGGGCCGTATGGCGGCCACCACCGCACGCACATCGAACGGTCCGCCCACGAATGAGGACAGGTCAGCCCCGCCCGCCAAAGCTCGGCACATCGCGAACGTCGGATCAGTTCGCCACTCGCCCACCTCACACCACCCCACCGCTGAGTCGGATCGGAGTAGATCATGCCCGAACGGACCGGCATCACTGTCGAGGCCCTGCCCTCACGCCGCGGGGCCAACGCGAGGCCGGCGCTTCCCCAGCAGGCCGCACAGACCGGTGATCGTCAGGCCTTCCTGTTCGAAGCTGGACGTTAAACGACAAGGTGAGTGCCTGTGTTCAAAGGTCCTAGCGGTGCTTACCGAGGTCAGAAATCGAACAGGCGGATCGGCGCTGTGCGGAGGAGGTTGGATGGCCGTGGCGGCGGCAGCCGTGGATGGTCCGTAGATCCGGCGCCGTCCGAACGCCGGGGCAGGACCACGAATCCCTTCGCGTTCTTCGGCCGGCCGACCGTCTTGACCGTCAGGTTCAGGTACGCCTTCGCCCAGCCGACCAGCTGTCCCGCACAGGCGGGGTCGGCCCGGACCATCGCGATCTCCGGGTGCATCAGCCGCAGCCGGAACAGGACTTCCTTCGCGGCGTCGCGGTCGGTGACGTCGGCGGGGGTGACCATGGCGAACAGCGGCAAGCCCTTGCGACGGAGGCCGGCCGGCACACCCGCCGATTCAGCCCTGGAGGGAGGCGAGCCAGGCGGTCAGCAGGCGGTTGACGTCCCCGGGACGCTCCTGCTGGATCCAGTGCCCGCAGCCGTCCAGGATGTGGGTGGAGGTCAGGGCGGGGAGGGTGGCCGGGTAGGCGTCGATGGCGTCGGCCATCCAGGTCGTGGAAGCGTCCAGGGCGCCGCCGATGAACAGGGACGGCTGCCTGATCGGGGCTCCGCCGTACTGGGCGAGGTCCTCCCAGTCGCGGTCCATGTTGCGGTAGCGGTTGAGGGCCCCGGTCATGCCGGTGCGCTCGAACTCCCCGGCGTACACGTCGAGGTCGTCCTCGGTCAGCCAGGCGGGCAGCTTGCCGCCGGGGAAGCGGTCGCGCAGCCGGCCGCCGGTGCGGGTCACGAAGTGCGGGTCGGGCTCGCCCCGGGCGGGCATGGTGTCGGCGGACATGGCCGCGTAGAAGCCCGCGAGCCAGCCCCGGAGGTCGGGCTCCATCTCGGCTTCGGCCCGGCCGGGCTCCTGGAAGTACGAGACGTAGAACTCCTGGTCGCCGCCCATCTGCGCGAAGACGTCGGTGGGGCGGGGGCCGCCGGGCGGCGCGTAGGGGACGCTCAGCAGTCCGACGGCGCGGAAGACGTCGGGGTGGAGCAGGGCGGAGGCCGCCGCGATGTTGGAGCCCCAGTCGTGCCCGACGACCACCGCCGTCTCCTCGCCCAGGGCGCGCACCAGGGCGACGTTGTCCTCCACCAGGTCGAGCATCCGGTAGGCGTCCGTCGCGGCCGGCTTGGAGGAGCGGCCGTAGCCGCGCACGTCGAGCGCCACGGCCCGGTATCCCGCCGCGGCGAGGGCCGGGAGTTGGCGGCGCCAGGAGTACCAGGTCTCGGGGAAGCCGTGGACGAGCAGGACCAGCGGTCCGGTGCCCTGCTCGACCAGGTGCAGGCGCCCGGCGGGTGCCTCGATGGTGCGGTGGCGCAGGTCGGCTGACGGTGCGGGCTGGTGCATCGCTTCTCCTCGGTTCACGGGCGGCCGCGGTTACCCACCGATCATGCGGCGCGGCGGCCGCGCGACGCGAACACCCTTGCCATTGTGGCAAACTGGCAGGACAGGGCGGTGGAGGCAGCACGGCCGCAAGGAGCGGGGCGACGGTGACGGTGACGGTAACGGTGACGGTGACGGACGACGGCACAGCCGACACGCTGGCGGCCATGGGCCCCCGGCTGCGGACCGCGCGCGAGCAGCACGGCGCCACACTCACCGGCGTCAGCCGCGCGACCGGCATCTCGCTGAGCACGCTGTCGCGGATCGAGACCGGCCGGCGCAAGCCGACCCTGGAGGTGCTGCTGCAGCTAGCGAAGGCGTACGACGTCTCCCTGGACGAGCTGGCCGGCACCGCACCCGCCGCGGCGGCCGGACCGCGCACCCCGGTGCCGCAGCGTTCCGGCAACGACAAGACGGTGCTGCCGCTGACCCGGTACGTCGGGGGCCTGCACGCCCACAAGCACGTCCTGCCCGCCGTCGACGCGCCGCCGACGCGGCCGCGGCAGGTCTCCCACGACGGGTACGAATGGCTGTGCGTCCTGTACGGGCGGCTGTGGCTGGCGCTCGGCGAGCAGGACCTCGTCCTGAGCGCCGGGGACGTGGCCGAGTTCGACACCCGCACCGCCCACGGAGTCGCGAACGCCGGACCCGGCGGACCGGTCGAATACCTGATCATGTTCGGGCCGCAGGGAGAGCGCCTACGACCGCGCACCCCAACCCCCGACCGCTGGGCCCGGTAGTGCGGAGCACAGCGTCCGGAATCCGCGACGGTGCCTGCGGCTTCACGCCTCGGCGGCGTCCGGGTCACACAGTGGTCGCAGGCCGCCGGGCAGGTCGGGGAGCTGGAAGAGTACCGGCCGAGCATGCTGGTGTGGTGCCGCACGAACAGTGAGAGGCGAGCCACGTCCTCGTCACGGACGTCGAAACCGTCCATCCGCAGCTGCTTCACCGCGGCGTCCAGGTACCGCGTGCTGAACAGCACGAGGGCGGAGAGGACCAGCCCCAGCGCCCCGACCCGGTCCTCCATGCCGTCCTGGTAGCGCTGGTAGAGCCGCCCGTGCCTGCCGTGGAAGATCTTCCGGGCGAGGGAGCGGCGGCCCTCCTGGAGGTTGGCCTGGCTCTTGAACTACCGCCGGTAGCCGGACTCGTCGGCGAGGCTGAGATTCTCCCCGAAGGCCAGGCTGTCGGCTCGGCGGCGGACCCGTCGCCGTCAGAGGTCGTTCCTGGACTCCGACCCATGGGACTTTTATCGGTGGGACTATTCCCTTCCACCGCACCGGCGTTGGACGGTGCTCGTCCGGTCAGCCCAGCGATGCGCTCGCCGCGCGCAGTTCGTCCAGGGCCGCGATGGTGTATCCGGCGAGCTCGCCCTCGGCGCCGCGGTCGTCCTCGGCCCATTCGGCGTACCCGCGTTTGAAGGCGAGGACGCCCAGCTCGCCCGCGAGGGCCGCGGTCGGGTCGGGTACGCCGCGGGCGACCAGGGCGGTTGTCATCGCGGCCGCGAGGCTGACGGTCTTGAGGGTGTCGCGCTCTTGCAGCTCGGCGCTGGCGGCGACGGCGGCCTTCAGGCGGGGGGCGAGCTCGCGACTCCCGGGGCCCATCGCGGTCGAGGCGCGTTCGAGACCGGCGGCGACCGCCTCGAGCGGGCTGGCGTCACCGGGCGCGTCGGCGATCCCCTCGGCCAGCAGCCGGCTCAGCGTCTCCTGCCCGGCGACCAGCAGCTCGCGCTTGTCGGGGAAGTGCCGGAAGAAGGTGCTCTTGGTGACCCCGGCACGCTCGGCGATCTGCGCGACCGTCGTGGCGTCGTACCCCTGCTCCGTGAACAGGTCGACCGCGGCCACGACGAGGCGTTCACGCGCACCTGGTTCCCATCGACCCATGGGGTTCAGCATACGTGATGAGACTCTTGTCCCATCACTCTGCTACGGTGATGGGACAAGAGTCCCATCACTTCTGGGAGGGTTCCATGCGCGTCTTCGTCACCGGCGGCACCGGTCTGATCGGTTCCGCCGTCGTCGCCGAACTCCTCGGCAACGGCCACACCGTCCTCGCGCTCGCCCGCTCCGACGCCTCCGCACAGGCCGCCGAGATGGCCGGCGCCGAGCCGCTGCGGGGAGGCCTCGCCGATCTCGACGTTCTGCGTTCCGGCGCCGCCCGGGCCGACGGGGTGATCCACCTGGCCTTCGGCAACGACTTCAGCAGCCCCGAGGCCCTCGCCCGGAACGTCGCCGAGGAGACCGCCGCCCTCACCGCCCTCGGCGAGGAACTCGTCGCCAGCGACCGCCCCCTGGTCACCGTCTCGGGTACGCCCCGGGTGCCGGGCCGGGCCTCCACCGAGGCCGACCCGGTACCGACCGACGGGCCGGTCGGCGGCCGCGGTCGCACGGTCACGGCGGTCCTGGGCCTGGCCTCGCGCGGGGTCCGCAGCACGTCCGTACGCCTGCCGCGCACGGTTCACAACGGGGGCACGGGCGGGTTCGCCGGTCTGCTGACCGACATCGCACGCCGAAGCGGGATCTCCGGCTACCCCGGCGACGGCACCCAGCGCTGGCCCGCGGTCCACGCGCTCGACGCGGCCGTTCTGTTCCGGCTCGCCCTGGAGCAGGCGCCGGCCGGTACCGCCTGGCACGCCGTGGCCGACGAGGGGGACCGGATACGGGACATCGCGGCCGTCATCGGCCGACGGCTGGGCCTGCCGATCGAGTCGGTGCCGGAGGAGACCTACGGCCCGCTCGGCCCGATCTTCAAGGCCGACCAGCCCTCGTCCAGCACCCGCACCCGGCAGGCGCTCGGCTGGGAGCCGAGGCACCCCGGCCTCCTGGAGGACCTGGAGAACATCCAGCCCTGATCGGCGACCGACCGTCCCGTCGCAGCGACATCTCGGATCCGCGCATCCGCGCATCCCGCGGTCGGCGCACACCGGCTCCCGACCCGTTCCCCCGCACCGGCGCCGACGACCAGGCCGCCGGCGCCGGTCCGCCACCCGCGGGGAAGCGACACCTCTCGCACCACCCCCGCCGATGCGGCAACTCATGTCCACAACAAGCAGGAGGTTCCATCATGGTGGCAGTCGTCTTCGGCGCCCGCGGCAACGTCGGTCGTCATGTGGCCGGTGGCCTGCTGGCCGCCGGTGAGCAGGTCAGAGCGGTCAGCCGGACCCCGACCGCGGGCTCGACGCCCGAGTGCGAAGCAGTCGTCGCCGACCTTGAGCGTCCCGAGACCCTCCCCACAGCGCTCGACGGTGCCGACAAGGTGTTCCTGTACGGAATGCTCGACCCCCGGAAGCCCTACGACATCGAGAAGGTCGCCGCTGCGGCCGCAGCCGCGGGGATCCGGCAGGTGGTTCTGCTCTCGTCGGTGTCGGTCGCCCTGGACCCCGACGCCGACCACCCGGTCACCCGCCTGAACCGCACGATCGAGCAGGCCGTCCAACGGTCCGGCATGGACTGGACGTTCCTCAGGCCGGGGACGTTCGCGACCAACACCCGTACCTGGTGGGCCGAATCGATCCGCACCGACAACGTCGTCCGCCTTCCCCGTCCGCTCGCACAGTCGGCACCGGTGCACGAGAAGGACATCGCGGCGCTGGCGGTGACCGCCCTGACCGAACCGGGCCACTCGCACCAGGCCTACACCGTCTACGGGGCAGAGTCCCTGTCCCTGCAACGCCAGGTCGAGCACATCGGCGAGGCCATCGGCCGTCACATCCGGATCGAGCACATATCCGACGAGCAGGCCCGCGCGGAAATCGCCAGAACCATGCATCCGGTCGTGGCCGAGGCGATCGTGAGTCAGTGGGCCGCCGCCGACGGCGTCGCGGCCGCGACCTCCGTCATCGCCGAAAAGATCACCGGCGCTCCGGCACACACCTACGCCCAGTGGGCCGTCGACCACGCCGACGACTTCCGCTGAGCCCGTCGTGCCGACCAACCGTACGGTGCGGCCCGGCTGCTCGGCACTCCGGATTCCGCCACCCCGGCCAGCACTCCCATGTTGAGTGGTCGGCAGCACCAGCTGCCGACCGCCCCGCAGCCGCGCTGCTATATTGAACACGTTCAAACTTGATGGGAGGGATCCGCTCCGGGATCCGCTCCGAACTCGGCCAGGGGGACACGTGGCACCAGGAAACGGTGTGGATGTGGCGTCGCGCGCAGTGATCACTGTGCTCACAACCTGGGTGACACTGGTCGCGCTCCTTCTCCTGCCGACGCTGCTGCCGAATCGATGGCAGTACTACATCTACTCGCCCGCCAGCGTCGCGCTGTGGATGCTGTCCATGCTCGTCGGTCCGGCCGTGGCATGTGCGGGCAACCGGCAATGGATCCGCCACGGCGTATGGAGAGCCGCAGCCGGCGGAAGCCGGACCTGACCGAGCGGATCCGCCGCCGTACGCCGTCGGTCACCCGATGGACGCCGCCGTCCTCGTCGACGAGCTGCGCGAGCAGATGACCACCGAGCTGACCCTGCTGAACGACCGGATGCCCAAGCCGAGCTGGCGGGACATCGCCGAGCGGAAGTCCGGGGCGATCCGGCTCACCCCGGACGAGGCCCAGCCCGAGCCGCGCAACCTGCGAAGGATCCAGACGAGGTACAGCGCCGGTGGGGCATCGTGCCGCTCATCCACATGCTGAATGAGGCCGTGCTGCGTACGGTGCCTGGACGCCGCCACCTCGGTCTCCGGTGGAGGCAGGCGCTCGGTGAACGGGCTCCGGGGGAGCTTGGCCGGGTAGAGCTGGTCCATGCTGCCCTTGGGCATGTAGCGGCAGGGGAAGCGATCCACTCGTCGTGGAGTTCGACGAGCACGGCGGTGACCAGCCATAGGAACGCGTCGTCGTTCGGGAAGAGGGCGACGTCGGTGCGGCGTCCGATGCATCTGCCCGGTCGGCCCCGCACGAGCGGGGACAGCTCCGGCACCTCCACCCACGGGAGGCCGCAAAAACTCCGCGCACGAACGCGCGCTCAGCCAGCACAATGGGGCCGCACCGCAACAACGGACGAGAGGACCCGGACGGCCGTGCTCAACCCGGTCGCCGCGCCGGACGCACTGTCAGCCGCGGCGGAACCCCTCCTGGACCTGTTCCAGGACTGCAACCACGAGCCGTTCATCGAGCTGCTTCACGTGGTTCCCGTGACCGGGATGACACCCGGTACTGACCGGATGCAGGGTCTCGCTCAGGCCGTCCACGACGCCGGCGGCTGGGCAGCGGATACCAGATGGGACACCGATACTCCCGCTCGCCTCCCCC
Source organism: Kitasatospora sp. NPDC054768 (assembly GCF_053612025.1). NCBI lineage: Bacteria > Bacillati > Actinomycetota > Actinomycetes > Kitasatosporales > Streptomycetaceae > Kitasatospora > Kitasatospora sp. NPDC054768. Next base: position 57,718 of record NZ_JBSHBN010000021.1, on the reverse strand, counting down.
CGGGCCTGGCGGGACATTCTCCATCGGCAGGTGACCAAGGGGTTCATGCAGCCCCCCAAAACGGAGTTCGTGCCCAACCCCCGCACGCCCGATGAGATCCGGCAGGCCGGCGAACTCGCCGATGGCCTCGCCGACCTCGTCGCGGCACACCTGGGTCCCGTCCGAAGCTGCGGCGATGTCGGAGGTCCGCACTCCTACTGCATATGGTGGCGCAACCTGTTGTTGGTCACCGACAGTTGGGTCACCATCCTGCATCTCGCAATCAGCGACTGACCAACCAGCTCCCCGTCACCGGCAACCCTCCGCCTTCCTGGGGTCGTGTCCTGCGGAGTGGCGTAGCGGATCAACCCGGGGCGGTGTTCATGGTGCTGGGTGACTCGGGGCGTATTCGGGGAACTCGGCGGGTTTGACAACCGGGCTGTCTCGCCGTCGACCGGCCGGACGGTGAAACCACTGCCCTCCCGACAACCGCCGGCCGTGGCTGCGGCCCCACGCCGCTCAGAGGCCCGGCGCCGTGATGGTGCCGGGCCTCTGTGTGTCTGCGAGAAAAGGTCAGGAGCACAAAGCTGAGATCACCCGGCGGGAGGCCCGGCCCGGAACAGCCGAGGCCATGCCGGACTCGGCCTTCGGTCACCGGGCGACCACGCGCGAACGCGTCTCAGCGCCACTTCTGCGTGGCGGACCAGTTGCACTGCCACTGGTTTGCGGTCGCACCGTTGTGGGTGGCGTCGTTCCAGATCTCCAGGCACTTGCCCGAGTTCCTGTTGCTGATTTCGCCAGTGGAGGTCAAGAGCCACTGCTGGGTTGGCGATCCGTTGCAGTCCCACTGGCCGGCAAAGGCGCCGTTGTCGGTGGCGTCGCCCCAGATCTCCAAGCACTTGCCCGAGTTCACATTGACGATGGCGGCCCAGGCACCGTTGAGGTACACCTGCCATTGCTGGGTTGCTGATCCGTTGCAGTCCCACTGGCCGGCACGGGCGCCGTTGTCGGTGGCGTCGTTCCAGATCTCCAAGCACTTACCGGAGTTCACGTTGACGAAGGTTCGCGAACCCGCCGACAGCGAATGCACGGTAGCGGCGTCGGCGGATGGTGCGGCCGCGAATCCTGTGGTGACCACGATTCCGGCGACAAGTGCCGCTGTTCCCTGACCGATCCGAAGCCTCATTGGCTCTCCTCATGGGTGGGTGGCATCCCGGGCCTACCCGGCCGATGGCCGGGGAATCGATGGGGTGGGCGAATGGCGGAAAAGCACGGGAGTCGTGTCGGATGTCGACCCCGCCGAGATCGACAGCGATCGCGGCGGGCGCCTCGGGCGGAGCCTCGAGGCCGTGGGTGGGCTGGACGCTGTCGTAGGCGACCAGGGCCGCTGTCCGGACGTCGATGTGGTCGGCGAACGGGCGGGCCTGGCCGTGCCAGTGTCGTGCCCCCTGGTTGAACGCCCTCGTTCCGGGCGAAGTCCGCGAGAAATTTCTTCGAACCGACCTGCAACCCCCCGGCGGGATGGACGTCTATCAGGGTGAGAGGCGGGGAGAGCGAGCCGGCGGAGCCGGGGGGCTCGGGCGGGCGCCTCGGGGCGCGACATCGGGCGCCCGTTCATCCGATCACCATCACCTTCATCACCACGTGTCCTTGGGGGGGACTGTCACATGAACGCGTCCGCTATCGACCGTATTGCGAAGATGGTCCCGCTGGCCGACCCAGCAGTACGAGGGCGCGCCCTGCACCATGGTGCTCGCGATCGCGCCCAGGGGTGATGGCGCGCTGGCCGGTGCTGCTGCCGGTGACGGTGCTGGCGGCGCTGCCCGGGATCGAGGGCGGCACGGCGGCCCTGGCGGGCGGGGTGGTGCTGATGCTCGCCATCGGGGTCAGCGAGGAGCTGAGCAGCCGGGCGCTGGTGCTGGAGGTCGCACGGCCGCTCGGCCCAGTGCGCGCGGGGGCGCTGACGGCGGCGCTGTTCGGGGTCGGGCACCTCGACAACTGGCTGTTCTTCGACGCGCCCCTGGGCAACACGCTGTGGCAGGTGCTGGAGGCCGGCGCGTTCGGCTTCTTCCTGTGCGGCGCGCGGCTGTGCATCGGGAGTGTCTGGCCGCTGGTGCTGCTGCACGCGCTGGCCGACTGCCGACTGATCGTCATATCGTTTGCCCCGCATGCGTCCTGTACGGAGGTGGCCCGGACCGGGCCCCGCACCGCCGAGGAGACGTCTTGATCTACCTCCGCCGCCGCGCCGCCGCGGCCGCTCTCGCCCTCGTGGCCGGCCTGACCGCGGCCGCCGCCACCGCACCGGCAGAAGCCGCCGCGCAGGCCGCCGGCATCCCCCGGGGGCTCGACCGCTACTACCAGCAGCGCCCGGCCTGGCACAGCTGCGTCCAGGGCCCGCAGGACGAGGAGGGCGCCGCGCTGGAACGGGCCGGCGCCCGCTGCGCGGAGGTTACCGTGCCGCTCGACTACGGCGACCCCGGCGGACGCACGGTCACGCTGGCGCTCTCCCGGATCAAGGCCACCGACACCCGCCACCGGATCGGCACGCTGCTGCTCAACGACGGCGGCCCCGGCAGTCCGACGCTCGGCGCGCCGCCGCGGGTGCGCGCCGCGTTGAAGGACACCGCCGCCCGCTTCGACATCGTCGGGCTGGACCCGCGCTTCGTCGGCCGCAGCGCCCCCCTCGACTGCGGCTGGCCGATCGGCTTCAGCATCACCTCCGCCGGGACCGGCCGGGCCTCCTTCGAGCGCCAGGTCGCCCTCCAGCGGGACCTCGCGACCCGGTGCCGTTCGGCGGCCGGGGACCTGCTGCCGCACGCGAGCACCCGCGACGCGGCCCGGGACATGGACGTGGTGCGGGGCGCGCTCGGCGAGCGGCGGATCTCCTACCTCGGCCTCTCGTACGGCACCTACCTCGGCACGGTGTACACCCAGATGTTCCCCGGCCGCTACGACCGGGTGGTCCTGGACAGCGCGCTGAACCCGGCCCACGCCGGGCCGGCGCTGCTCCCCAACATGGCGCCGGAGAACGAGCGGGCGTTCGCCGACTGGGCGGACTGGGCGGCGGCCCGCCACGACACGTACGGGCTGGGCCGCACCCGCGAGGAGGTGGTCACCGGGGTGCTGCGCACGGTCCGGGCGGCCGCGGCGCGCCCGCTCGTCGTCGGCACCGGCGCCGACGCCTTCGAGCTCGACGACACCCGGGTGCCGATGCTGGTGTTCATGAACCTCGCGGGCGACTCCGACGCGGATCGGGCGGGCCTCGCCGAGCTGACGGCGACGCTCGCCGAGGCCGCGTCGGGCCGGCCGGTCACCCCCTCGGACGGGACCACCGCCATGCTGCGCTTCCTGTTCACCCCGCAGGGGTCGCAGGCCGGCAGCATCTCCCAGGCCATCCTGTGCGCGGACGGTACGGCGCCGCGCGACCCGGAGGACTACTGGCGCCGGATCGAGCGCGACCGCGCCCGGTACCCGCTGTCCGGCCCGCTGCTCGACAACATCTCCCCGTGCGCCTTCCTGGACCCCCCGCGCGAGGCGCCCACCGAGGTACGCCGCGACGCCCGGGCACTGATCCTCTCCGCCACCGGGGACCCGCGCACCCCCTACCGGGACGGCGTCGCGCTGCACGGGCTGCTGCCCGGCTCCCGGCTGCTGACCCTGCGGGGCGCCGACCAGCACGGGCTCTACGGGACGTACGGCAACGCGTGCGTGGACGACGCGGTCAACGCCTACCTGGCCGGCGGACGCCTGCCGGAGGCCGACCCGACCTGTACCAAGGCGTAGCCGGGGCGTCCCGGCCCGCTTGTCCTGGAGGTTCGCTGAAGGTCTTTCAGGACCGCTCGGTCGCGTTCCGCGCCGCGATCGCGTCCGCCCCCGACCTTGACGTCCAGGTCCCGACCTGCCCGGACTGGACGCTGCGCGAACTGGCGCAGCACCTCGGCGACGGCCGCCGCCGCCAGGCCGCCATCGTCGCGGCGGGCCCGGGCGCCGAGCCCCCGGCGAAAACGGACCCGAAGGGCGCCCCGACCGCGCCCCGCGACCGCGAAGCCCTGGACGCCTGGCTCGCCGAGTCGACCGAACTCATGCTCGACGCGATGCGCGAGGCCGGCCCGGACCGCGGCTGCTGGACCTGGTGGGGCCGCTCGCAGGCCCCGGAGACCTGTTCAGGGGCCGTCCGGTGCGGGCACCGTTCGAAGAACGTCCAGGTGCCCCCAGCAGCCGGATCAGGGCGTGGGGAACTCGACCCGGACCCGCAGTCCGCCCGTGCTGCCGGGGACGGCGGTGACGACGGCGTGATGGGCACGCGCGATGGAGGCGACGATGGACAGGCCCAGGCCCGCGCCCTCACGCGGGCTGTGTCGACGCTCCTGCAGGCGGCGGAAGGGCTCGAAGAGGTAGGGGACCGTCTCCGTCGGCACCTGGGGGCCGGTGTTGCCGATCTCCAGGACGCCGTCGCGCACGCCGACCTCGACCCGGCCGCCGTCGTGGTTGTAGCGCAGGGCGTTGCCGACCAGGTTGCGTACCAGGTGTGCCAGCAGCACCGGATCACCCTCGACGGACACGGGGGCGGTGTCGGTTCGGACGGTGACGCGGTTCGCTCGGGCTTCCTCCGAGGCGGCGCACTCGGCGGCCACCGCGCGGGCCAGCTGGTCCAGTGCGACCGGTTCGCGGTGGTCCAGCCTCTGGTCGGAGACGGACAGCAACAGCAGGCCCTCGATGAGCCGTTCGCTGCTCTCGGAGACCTCGATCAGTTTGCGGCGGATCCGGGCGACGGCGGCCGGGTCCTCGGTGGCCAGCCCGATTTCGGCCGCGGCCCGCTGCACCGCGAGCGGAGTCCGCAGTTCGTGTGCGGCGTTGGCTGCGAACCGCTGCTGCGCACCCACCAGTTGCTCCATGCGGTCGAGCATGGCGTCGAAGGTGTCGGCGAGCTGTTTGAGCTCGCCCGGGGGCGCGTCGAGGGCGATCCGCTCGTGCAGGTTCTCACCCGAGAGCCGCCGCGCCGTGTTGGTGATCACCGCCACCGGGCGCAGCACCCGTCCCGACATCCACCAGGCCAGTGCCATCGAGATGACGGCGAAGGCGGCCAGAGCGATCAGGGAGACGGTCAGCAGCTGGTTCTGGGCGGCCTGCTCGGCGGCCTGGGTGACGACCTTGACGGCCTGGAAGTGGGACTGTCCGCCGTCGGCGGGGGTGGTTCCGGGTGGAGCGTTCGCGGGTGCGGCGGTTCCCACCGTGAGGGGTTTCGCCGCGGCGAGGTCCGGGGTCGCCAGTGTGGCCAGTCGCGGTTCGACGGCGACGGCCGTGCTGATCGAGGTGTACAGACCCTCCCGGACCAGGAAGTTGACCAGGACGATGAGCATGGCCCCGGCGAGGACGAGCAGCCCGCCGTAGAGCATGGTCAGCCGGCCCCGCTCCCCGCCCGGCAGCCGCGGGCGTGGTCGGCCGGGCAGCGGAGGGCGGTTCGGGCCGACCCGGGCGGAGCGCCTCATGCCGGGACGCCGATGCGGTAGCCGTGGCCGGGCACGGTGTCGATGACCGAGGGCTCGCCGAGCTTGGCGCGGAGTTTGCTGAGGGCGACCCGGACCGCGTTGGTGCGGTATCCCATGTTCCGCTCCCACACCCGCTCGATCAGGTCCTCACCGCTGACCACGGCGCCCTCGGCCTGCATCAGCGCCTCCAGTACGCCGAACTCCTTGCGGGACAGGGCGAGGTAGCGGCCCTCCCGGAAGGCCTGGCGGCGAGCGGTGTCGAGGGTGATGCCCGCACGTTCGAGGACCGGCGGAAGGGCGGGGTGGGTGCGGCGGCCGAGCGCCAGTACCCGGGCCAGCAGTTCCTCGTAGGCGAACGGCTTGGTGAGGTAGTCGTCCGCGCCCAGGTCCAGGCCGTCGACGCGGTCGCGGACGGTGCCGGCGGCGGTGAGCATCAGTACCCGGGTCAGCAACCGCTGTTCGACGACGCTCTGGCACACCTCGTCGCCGTGCGCTCCGGGCAGGTCGCGGTCGAGCACGAGCACGTCGTAGTCCGTGAGGCGCAGCCGCTCCAGCGCGTCGGCGCCGTTGTACACGACGTCGACGGCCAGGGCGTCGCGCCGCAATCCCTCGGCGATCATGTCCGCCAGGAATTCCTCGTCCTCCACGATCAGTACACGCATGACATCAGGTGTACCTGAGAACCACCTTTCGTCGCCGTAAAGGTCTCGGCTGACAGCGGCGAAATGCGGGTGCGTGCCAGCCTCTGCGTGGTCGGTCACCCGGTATCGGAGACGGTGGTCGGTCACTCGCAATCGGACACGGAGGAATTCCATGCGGAACCACATGCGGAACCACATGCGAAACCACAGGTACGGCGCGGCGGCCGTGCTGGTGGCGGGGATGGCGCTGTTCACCGCGGCTTGCGGCGGAGGCGCCACGGGCACGGGCGGGGGCGGCGGCTCGGACTCGTCGGGCAAGGGCGCGGCGGCGGACCGGGCCTACGAGCACCGTAAGTGCCTGCGCGAACACGGCGCCCAGGTGAAGGAGCCGGAGCCGGGCCAGGACCCGCGGGGTCTGGTCATCGAGGGCGGGCAGGACAAGATGGCGGAGGCCCTCAAGGCCTGCGGGGGAGTCGGCGGCTCGGGCGGCACGAAGATGTCCCAGGCCGACAAGGACAAGGCCGTCGAATTCGCCCGGTGCATGCGCGGTAACGGTGTGGACATGCCGGACCCGAAGTTCGACGGCGACTCGGCGATGTCGGGACAGGCGATGAAGATCCCGGAGGGCGCCGAGAAGGACAGGTTCGACAAGGCGAACAAGGCGTGCAGTGGTCAGAATGCGGAGTGAGCGCGGGCGGAGCCGCCGAACGTACCTGATCGCCGCGCTGGTCACCTCGGTCTCGCTGGTGGGCGGGGTCACGGCCCTCTCGCAGACCGGCGGTGTCAGCAGCGCCGGCACGGACCGCACCGGCGGGCCGCCGCCGAGCACGGGCTCGGTGGAACGACAGGACCTGAGCAGCCGGACCCAGGTGGACGGGACCCTCGGCTATGCCGAGGAGCACCGGCTCAACGCCGGTGTGCCGGGCACCCTCACCTGGCTCCCGGAGGCCGGCGCGGTGGTGAAACGCGACGGGGTTCTCTACGAGGTCGACGGCCGGAAGGTCCGGCTCATGGACGGCGAGCGCCCCGTGTACCGGACGATGAAGGCCGGCGACAAGGGGCCGGACGTCGGACAGCTGAAGGAAAACCTCCGCGACTTGGGCTACGGCAAGGGGCTGGCCGCGGACGAGGAGTTCACCCCCGGCACCGCAGAAGCGGTCAAACGCTGGCAGAAGGCCCACGGTCTGGCCCGGACCGGCGAGATCGGCCCCGAGCAGATCGCCTTCTCGCCCGGTCCGGTGCGGATCAAGAAGAACGATGCGGCCGTCGGCGACCAGGCCGCCCCCGGCAAGCCGGTCCTCACCACCACCGGCTCCGAACGGCAGGTGCAGATCAAGATCGAGGTCTCCCGGGCCGACCTCGCCAAGCCCGGTACCCGGGTCGAGGTCGACCTGCCCGGCGGCGGCAGGGCCAAGGGCAAGGTCGCCTCCGTCGACCGCACCATCGGTGAGGACGGCAAGGAGCAGGGCTCCCAGGACAAGCCCGCCAAGATCACCGCCCGGGTGCTCTTCGACGACCCGGGGCAGGCGGAGGGCTTCGACCAGGCGCCGGTCACCGTCGAGCTCGAAGGAGAGGTCCGCAAGGACGTGCTGACGGTACCGGTCAACGCACTGCTCGCGCTGTCCGGCGGGGGCTTCGGCGTCCAGGTCGTGGAGGACGGGAAGGTGCGCGACGTCCCGGTCGAGCTCGGCATGTTCGGACAGGGCCGGGTCGAGGTCAGCGGGACCGGCCTGGCCGAGGGAATGAAGGTCGGGGTGCCCAAGTCATGAGCGCCGTGGTCGAGTTGAACCAGGTCACCAAGGAGTATCCGGGCGGGGTCGTGGCGCTGCACGGGGTGGACCTGCGCATCGGACGCGGCGACCTGCTCGCCATCGTCGGCCCTTCGGGGTCGGGCAAGTCCACCCTGCTGCACATCGTCGGCACCCTGGACCGGCCCAGCGCCGGATCCGTCACCCTGGCGGGCCACGACGTCGCCGCCCTCTCCGACCGCCGGCTGTCCGCCCTGCGGGCCCGGCACATCGGCTTCGTCTTCCAGTCCTTCCATCTGGTGGCCGGGGTCAGCGCCCAGGACAACGTCGCCGAGGGCCTGCTCTACTCGGGCCTGCCGCGCGCCCAGCGCCGCAGGCGCGCGGCCGTGGCCCTGGAGCGGGTCGGGCTCGCGGACCGCATGCACCACCGTCCGCACGAGCTGTCGGGCGGCCAGCGGCAGCGGGTGGCCATCGCCCGGGCGGTGGTCGGCGAGCCGGACCTGCTGCTGGCCGACGAGCCGACCGGCGCGCTGGACTCCGCCTCGAGCGAAGCGGTGATGGAGCTGCTGCACGACCTCAACGCCGAGGGTGCCACCATCGCGGTGATCACCCACGACGGCGAGATCGCCGACAGCCTGCCGCGCCAGGTCCGGATCCGCGACGGCCGCGTCGTGGCGGATCTGCGCACCGGCGCCGCCGACCCGGCCGATCGGGGTGGGGAGCGATGAGCCGCACACGGCTCTCCCCGGCCCGGCTCGGCCCCCGTGACGTCCTCCACGTCGGCTCGGCCGGCCTGCGCACCCGGCCGCTGCGGGTGGTGCTGTCCGCGCTGGGCATCGCCATCGGCATCGCCACCATGATCGCGGTGGTCGGCATCTCCTCCTCCAGCAAGGCCCAACTCCTGCGACAGCTCGACCAGTTGGGTACCAACTTGCTGGTGGCCTCCCCCGGCCAGGGGCTGTTCGGCGAGAAGGTGAAGCTGCCCGAGGAGTCGATCGGCATGCTGAGCCGCGTCCCCGGGGTCGAGCAGGTCGGCGCGACCGGTGACCTGGCGCAGTCCGTCAGGCGCAGCGAGAAGATCCCCAGCGACGAAACCGGCGGCATCACCGTGAAGGCCGCCACCGAAGGGCTGCTGGACGTCGTGCGCGGCGCGGTCGGCTCGGGCACCTGGCTCAACGAGGCCAACGGGCGCTACCCGTCGACGGTGCTCGGACACGTCGCGGCCCAGCGCCTGGGCATCACCGCCCCCGGTCAGCAGGTCCACATCGGCGGCCGGTACTTCACCGTCATCGGCATCCTCGACCCGCTGCCGCTGGCTCCCGAGATCGAGCGGGCCGCCCTGGTCGGCTGGGACGGCGCCGGCGCGCTGCTGGGCTTCGACGGCCATCCGACCCAGATCTACGAACGGTCGACGGACCGGACGGTCGGCGCGGTCCGCGAGCTGATCCCACGCACCGTCGATCCGCAGAACCCGCACAACGTGCAGGTCACCGACCCCTCCTCGGCGCTCCGGGCCAAGGCCGCCACCGAGGGGGCGTTCACCGACCTCCTGCTCGGGCTGGGCGGGGTGGCACTCCTGGTCGGCGGCGTCGGGGTCGCCAACACGATGATCATCTCGGTATTGGAGAGGCGCCACGAGATCGGACTGCGCCGCTCCCTGGGCGCCACCAGGGGCCAGATCCGCCTCCAGTTCGTGACGGAGTCCCTCCTGCTCTCCGGACTGGGCGGGCTGGCCGGCGTGGCCCTGGGCGCGGCCGCCACCTACGCCTTCGCCGTCTCGGGCGGCCTGCCCTGGGTGGTCCCCCTCTGGGCCGTCACCGGGGGCTTCGCCGCCACCCTGCTCATCGGGACGGTGGCAGGCCTCTACCCGGCCGTCCGGGCCTCCCGCCTCTCCCCGACCCTCGCCCTCCGCACCGGCTAGGGCGGCCTGCTCGGGAAGGCGTCGAAGGTACGCCTGGTTGGCCGTCCCGGAAAGCTTCGGGCGGCCAACCAGAGGACGAGTGGCTCTGTTCACGTGAAGTCGCAGCGGGTTCGCACCGGGGCCCCGGCCGGGTCCCGGGCCTGGTCACCCTTGACGAAAGGTTGACCTGCTCACGGCAGAAGGTTGACGATCACCGCCTCTATGGTCGGCCCATGCCCTCACAGCCCATCAGGCCCACCACCCTGCCGGTCCTGCCCTACCGCAAGCCCACCCGCGGACGGGACTACTGGGTCCTGGACGACGTGCTGCCGGACCCGGACGCCGTCCGGGAGCGCTGCCTGGCCCGCGGGGACTGGACCGAGGGCTACCCGCACCGCCCCGAGACCTGGCCCGGACTGCGCACCATGCCGGGCCTGGAACCCGAGGAGCTGGCCCGGGTCGAGTCGCTGGTCCGCAAGGCCACCGGGGCCTCCCGACTCTGGGTGCAGAGCACCCCGGGCGGCGGCACCCTCAACCACAACTGCGTCCAGGTCGTCGGCGCCGGGGAGTCGGAGTCCCGCCCGCACACCGACTCCCGCGCGCTCTGCCGCTACGCCGCCGTCCTCTACCTGAGCCCCGGCGCCCCCAAGGACGCCGGCACCAGCTTCTACCGCCAGCAGTTCCCCGGCGGCCGCCTCGGCGGCAACCTGGTCAACGCCCCGCACAACAACCTGGTCGAGGCGCTCGGCACCCGCCACGTACCGGCCGACCACTTCACCGAGGACGTCCGCGTCCCCAACCGCTACAACCAGCTGCTCCTCTACCACGCCAACCTGATCCACAGCGCCACCGGCTACTACGGCACCGACCTGGCCGAGCGGCGGATGACGGCGGTCTTCTTCTGGATGGCCTGATCCGGCACGCACCTTCTCGGACCGTCGGGCCCTCACCCGGCACCGGGCCGACCCGCCCCTCACCCGGCCCCCACGTGCGCCAGGCTCGCCCTGGTCAGCGCCGCCGCCAACCGGGCCAGGTCCCCCGGCCCGACCAGCGCCGCCAGCCCGTCCGGCTCGCCCGGCAACCCGAGCGTCCGGGCCTCCGCCAGCGCCCGCTCGTCGACGTACGGCCGCAGCGAGGGCCAGACCGCCTGCGCCTCGCGCCGGAAGATCCCGGCGCCGACCGGCCCGATCCGGGGGAACTCCCGGAGCAGCTCGCCGATCCGCTCCGACTCGCCCCCGGCCTCCTCCCGCAGCCGCCGCAGATCGCCGTGCCAGCGGTCGAGCAGCAGCCCGGCCCCCTGGGCGAGCGCCGTGGCGGTGCTCTCGTCGTAGCGCACGTAGTGGGCCCGGCCCAGGGCGGCGATCAGCGTCCGGCGCCGGGCGTCCGCCATCGCGCGCGGGGTCCGCAGTCCGGCGGCCGACAGTTCCCGGGCCGCCGCCGTGGCGGTACCGGCGCCGATCCGCACCGAGCACAGCACGGTCAGGACGAGCAGCCGGTAGAGCGGCGAGGGCTTGTCGCGCAGCGTGATCCCGGCCTCCTCCGCGTAGGTGCGGCCGAACCGGTCCAGGAGTTCGGCAACGGTCGGTTCCACGGCCTTCACCTCCTCCCCCACGCTTGCCCGGATTCGGACGCCCCGCACCCGGGGAGGCTCGCCGCATGAGTGAGCGAAGCACGGGGACACCCCCGGCCGGAGGCTGGGGGCGAATCGTCGACGGGTGCGCGCGGGCGCAGGCCCCTGCCGGGCGGAGCGGGGCGGGCGTGAGCCGGGACGCCGTACCCGCAACCGAGACCGTCCGCCCCGACTGGGCCGCGATCGACCGACTGCCCACCGTCGAGCTGCTCCGCCTGATGAACGCCGAGGACCGCACGGTTCCGGCCGCCGTCGCCGGGGAGTTGGAGCGGATCGCCGCCGTGGTCGACGCCGTGGCCGCCCGGATGGCGCGTGGTGGCCGGCTGGTCTACGCCGGCGCGGGGACGGCCGGGCGGCTCGGTGTGCTGGACGCCGTCGAGTGCCCGCCGACCTTCGGCACCGATCCGGCGCTGGTCGTCGGTCTGATCGCGGGCGGGCGCTCGGCCGTCACCGCGGCGGCCGAGGGCGCCGAGGACCGCACCGACCTCGCCGAGGCCGACGTGGCCGCGCTCGCCCTCACTCCCGCCGACACCCTGGTGGGCGTCTCCGCGTCCGGCCGGACGCCCTATCCGCTGGCCGCCGTCCGTGCGGCGCGGGCGGCCGGGGCGCTGACCGTCGGGTTGGCGTGCAACCGCGGCTCGGCGCTCGCCGCCGCGGCCGAGCTGGGCATCGAGGTGGAAGTCGGCCCGGAGGTGCTGGCCGGATCGACCCGGCTCAAGGCGGGCACGGCGCAGAAGCTGGTGCTCAATCTGCTCTCCACGGCCGTGATGGTCCGGCTCGGCCGGACGTACGGCAATCTGATGGTCGACCTCCGCGCCACCAACGACAAGCTGCGCGACCGTGCCCGACGGATCGTCGCCGAGGCGACCGGCGCCGACGAGGCCGCGGTCGACCGTGCCCTGACCGCGACCGGCGGCCGGGCCAAGGATGCGATCCTGTCCCTGCTCGCGGACGTGGACGCGTCCACCGCCGCCCGCCTGCTCACGGCCTCGGACGGACGGCTGCGCGAAGCCCTCCGCCTCGCCCGGCCGTAGCGGCCCTCCGCGTCGCCCGGCCGTAGCGGCCCGCCACCGAACCGGCGGCAACCCGCCCCGCCGGCTCACCCCAGCCGCACGTCCGCGGCCGCGACGACCTCGCCGAGGCGCGGGAAGTCCAGCTCCACCGACGCCCGGTGCTCCTCCCCCGTGAGCGCGGCCATCGCGTCCTCGACGAACACCAGCCGGTACCCGTGGTCGCCGGCGGCCCGGGCACTCGACTCCACGCCGAGGTTGGTCGCGATCCCGGCGAACACCACGGTCTCCACGCCCCGCGCCCGGAGCAGCTCGTCCAGGCCGGTGCCCTGGAAGGCGCCGATGGTGCGCTTCACCACGACCTCGTCGGCCGCCGCCGCGACCTCCGCGGGCAGCCCGCTCCCGGGCGGCTGCTCGGTCACGTTCGGCCGCTCGACCCGTACCGCGATCACGGGCGCGCCCGCCGCCCGGAACTTCCGGGCCAGCTCCAGCGAGGCCTTCAGCACCTCCGAACCGGTGCGCGGCGCGAGCGGGTTGGCGACGATCCGGTCCATCAGGTCGATCAGGACCAGGGCCGTGCTGCGGGGGTCAAGGGTGGTCATGGGGTCACGCCGGTCCATCGGACGAGTGGCCCCCGGGGCCCGGTCCGGCGCCGGGGCGCCCTGCGCCGCCTCCCGCGCGATCTCCGTCCGGAACCCCTCGATCAGCACCCGCAGCCCGTACTCGAAGTCGGCGTCGTGGTCGGTCATCCGCAGGACGTCGACCGCCTCGCGCAGCAAGGGCAGTTCGCACAGCGCCTCGTCCGGGAACGGCGGCCGGTCGCGGCCCGCGGAGTCCTGTCGCCAGGCCTGCTCCTCGGTGACCCAGCCCATGATGTACCGGTCGACGGTCAGCAGCAGGCGCAGCGCCGTTCGCGGGCGCAGGCCCGCTCCACAGAGGGCACTCAACTGGGCCTCGACCGCCGGGAGTTCGTCCTCGGTCGGGAGGGTTCCGGCGTGCACCCGGGCGCCGTCGCGGTAGGCGAGCAGGGCGTTGCGCTTGGCGCGGGCGTCGGCGGCGATCCACTCGGGCCAGCGCGCCGGGTCCGGCTCACGGTCGGGCGGGAGGGCTTCGGCGAGCATCGCCTCGGCCATCAGGTCGAGCAGTTCCCGCTTGCTCGTGAAGTGCCAGTACAACGCCGGTGACTGGACGCCGAGTTCGCGGGCGAGCCGCCGGGTGGTCAGCCCGTCGATGCCCTCCTCGTTGAGCAGGCGCAGCGCCGTGCGCACCACCTCGTCGCGCTTCAGAGCCATCCGATCGGCCTCCTGGGTCGTCCGCTTGCCAGACCCACCTTATCGCCGATAAGTTCCCGAGCTGGAATTTATCAGCGATAAGGAGAGCCGTCGCGACACCGACGGCCGCGAAGGGATCCCACCCCTCATGACCTCCGGACCGAACCCGACCCCCGGACCGAGCCCAACGCCCGGACCGAGCCCGACGCCCGGAACGGACAGCGCCTCCGGACCGAACACCACCCCCGGAACGCACCGCCGCTGGTTCCGCCTGCTGCCGAACACCGCGCCCTGGCGGTCCTCCCGCGACTTCCGGCTGACCTGGACCTCGGGCACTGTCACCCTGCTCGGCTCGATCTTCACCATGACGGCGATCCCGCTCCAGATCGCCGACCTCACCGGTTCGCCGCTGGCCGTGGGCGCGGTCGGCGCGGTCGAACTCGTGCCCACCGTCCTGTTCGGCCTCTACGGCGGCGTCCTCGCCGACCGCGCCGACCGCCGCACCGTCGCCCTGGCCACCGAGGTCGCCCTGGCCGCGCTCAGCGCCCTACTGCTGGCCAACGCGCTGCTCGGCGCCCCCGCCGTCTGGCCGCTGTACGTCGCCGCCGGGCTGGCGGCGGCGCTCCAGGGCGTCCAGCAGCCCTCGGTCGAGGCGATGGTCCCCCGGCTGGTGCCCCAGGACCAGCTGGTGGCGGCCGGCTCCCTGCTCTCGCTGCGCTGGAGCATCGGCGGCGTGGCGGCCCCGGCGGCGGCCGGCCTGCTGATCGCGACCGCCGGCGTCCCGGCGGCGTACCTGGTCGACCTCGGCACCTTCCTGCTCTCGATCGCCCTGCTCGCCCGGGTCCGGCCGGTCCCCTCGGAGCGGGACGCCGAGGCGCCGCAGCTCACCGAGTTCCTCGACGGCGCCCGGTACGCGGCCCGGCGCCCGGACCTGATCGGCACCTACCTGGCCGACCTCGCGGCCACCGTCTTCGCCCTGCCCACCGCGCTCTTCCCGTTCCTGGCCGCGGACCTGGACGCCACCTGGGCGCTCGGCCTGCTCTACTCGGCCGGCGCGGTCGGCAGCCTGATCGCCGCCGCGACCGGGGGGTGGGCGGAGCGGGTCCACCGGCACGGCCGACCCGTCCTGCTCTCCGCCGCCCTGGTCGGCGCGGCGACGGCGGCGGCCGCGTTCGCCCCGGGCCTGTGGGCCGTCCTGCTCTGCCTGACCGTCGCGGGCGGTGCCCACTGGATCGGCGACACCTTCCGCAGCGCCATCTGGAACCAGTCCATTCCGGACGAACTCCGGGGCCGCGCGGCCGGGCTGGAGATGCTGATCGGCTCCGCCGGGCCGGCCCTGGGTGACCTGCGGGCGGGCGGGCTCGCCGCCCGCCAGGGCATCCGGGCGGCCCTGCGCACCGGCGGCCTGCTCTGCCTCGGCAGCTCGGCCGCGCTGTCCGCCGCGATCCCCGCGCTCTGGCGCTACGACCGGCGGGCGCACCGGGCCGGCCCGGCGGAGCCCACCCCGTGACGCGCCCCTCGCCCCGGCCGCATCGGCCCCACCGAAGGGACCGCCCCAGGAACCGCCCCAGGAACCACCGCTCAGTCCGGGACGAGCGCCGTCGCGTGCCGGTCGATCAGCTCCCCCAGCCCCCGGAGGTCGTCGGCCCCGCGCTTGGGCAGCATGGTCAGCACCCCCGTCTCCTCGTTGCCGGTCAGCAGCAGGAACAGCCGGGGCGTCTCCAGGTAGTACCGCTGCTCCGGCCAGGAGAACTCGGTGACCGAGGCCTCGGTGCTCACGACCACCCCGTCGTCGTCCAGCAGGACCCTGAACTCGCCCTTGTCCGCCGCCGCCCTCGTCACCCGCCGCACCCGCGTCCCGGGCCCCGCGAGAACCACGAGCAGCGCGACCATCACCAGCAGGGCGGCCAGCAGCAGCACCGTCCCGCCGAGGACGGCGAGCAGCCCGGCGACCGCCGTCCCGCCGGCGGCCACCGTGTACACGGCTCGCCGCGACCGGCGTCCGGCCACCGTGCGCCGGTCCCACGCCGCGAAGGCCTCCCGGAAGTCGGCGGCCGTCGGGGTGTAGCGAACCTCGACCGACGTCACCGCCCGTCCATCGGAACCCACGTCCCCACCCTCCGACCCGTGTACGCACAACTCCTGACACCAGCTTCGCCGGATCGTAGCAAAGACCGTACGTACCCGATGCGACGGCGACGGCGGTTACAAGGGCGTGGTCAACCCCTCGATCAGCCCCGACGGCCGCTACGCGGTCTACTCGTCCTGGGTCCTGCACGGCGACACCCAGTGGGACCGTCACTTCGAGGTCTACGTCCGCGACCTGAAGCAGGGCACCGAGACCCTGGTCAGCACCGGCCTGCCCGGGACGACGACCACCCTCGGCTCCTACGGCGGCCGGATCACGGCGGACGACCGGTGGGTCGTCTTCAGCTCGGAGGCGGACAACCTCGTCCCCGGCGACGCCACAGTCGCCCCGACCCGGCCCGCCCCGGCGCGGGTGCTCCCGGACTCACACCGTGAGCGCCCGCGTCGAGGCCCGGATCGGCGCCGGAAGCTCCGTCCACCCGCGCAGGTACCGGTCCACCGCCGCCGCCACCGCCCGCCCCTCGGCGATCGCCCAGACGATCAGTGACTGCCCGCGTCCGGCGTCCCCCGCCACGAACACACCCTGCGCCTCCGTGGCGAAGCCGTCGTCCCGGGCCAGGGTGCCCGCCGACCCGGTGGTGAGGCCGAGCTGGGCGAACAGCCGCCGGTCCGGCTCCGGCCCGGTGAAGCCCAGCGCGAGCAGCACCAGCTGCGCGGGCAGGCTCCGCTCGGTGCCCGTCCGCGGGCTGCGGTCGGCCGGTTCGGCCTCGGCGAAGCGGACGGCGGCCAGCCGGCCGTCCGGGCCGGCTTCGAGGCCGACGGTGGTCGCCGCGAACACCCGGGGCCCGGCCTCCGCGGCGCCGGACTCCTCGTGCGAGGTGGTCTCCCGGTACACCTTGGGGTGCACCGGCCAGGGCTGTCCGGCGGCCCGGTCCTGCGGCGGGCGGGGGTTGATGTCCAGTTGGGTGACCGTGGCGGCGCGTTGACGGAGCGCCGTTCCCAGGCAGTCCGCCGCCGTGTCCCCGCCGCCGACGATGACCACGTCCAGCCCCTCGGCGGACACCGGCGAGACCGGGCGGTCGCCCTCGTCCACCCGGTTCGCCCAGGTCAGGTAGTCGATCGCCTGGTGCACCCCGGACAGGTCCCGGCCCGGCACCGCCAGCTCCCGGCAGGCGGTCGCCCCCACCGCGACCACCACCGCGTCGTACCCCGATCGCAGTTCCTCGCCCGGAACGTCCCGGCCGACCCACACCCCGGTGCGGAAGGCGGCGCCCTCGGCCCGCAGCTGGTCCAGTCGGCGCTCCAGCCGGTGCTTCTCCAGCCGGAACGGCGGGATGCCGTACCGCAGCAGTCCGCCCGCGCGGTCGGCCCGTTCGTACACCGTGACGGTGTGCCCGGCCCTGGTCAGTTGCTGGGCGGCGGCCAGCCCGGCCGGACCCGAGCCGATCACCGCGATCCGCCGCCCACCGGGGCGGTCGGGCGGCCGGGGCCCGTCCCAGCCCGCTTCCCAGGCCCGGTCGGCGATCGCCAGCTCCACGTTCTTGATCGCCACCGCGGCGCCGTCGATCGCCAGGACGCAGGCGCTCTCGCAGGGCGCCGGGCAGAGCCGCCCGGTGAATTCCGGGAAGTTGTTGGTGGCCAGCAGCCGTGCCGCGGCCGCCCGCCAATCCGCTCCCGCCCCCGGCTCCTGGCCCGTCCCCGATTCCGCCACCAGCCGGTTCCAGTCCGGCACCAGGTTCCCCAGGGGACAGGCGTGGTGGCAGAACGGCAGCCCGCAGTCCATGCACCGCCCCGCCTGCCCGCCCACCACCGGCAGCAGTTCGCCCGGCCGGTACACCTCCCGCCAGTCGCCCAGGCGCTCCCGCGCGTCCCGCCGCGCCCGCTCCGCGCGCGGGGTGGTGAAGAAGGCCATCCGGTCTGCCATCGCGGCCTCCGGCAGGGCGTGCCGACTCGAACCAGGCGGCCCACCCGGCGGCGCGCCACCGTACGGCCACCGTACGCCCGCGAAGCACCGCGCAACAGCCGCGGCCGTCGGGGAGGGCCGCGGAGCGGACCCGGAACACCTCGGCCCCGACCGGAAGCGCCGTGAGCACGTCAGGGAGAATCTCCGCCATGACGCACACCGTGCTGATCGCCGAGGACGACCGGGCCATCCGCGACTCGCTCGCCCGCGCCCTGATGCTGGAGGGCTACCGGGTGCGGGTCGCCGCCGACGGCACCCAGACCCTGGCCGTCCACGCCGAACAGCGCCCGGACGTCCTGGTGCTCGACGTGATGATGCCCGAGCCGGACGGCCTGGAGGTCTGCCGCCGGCTGCGCGCGGCCGGCGACCGCACCCCGGTGCTGATGCTCACCGCCCGGGTGGAGGTCCCCGACCGGATCGCCGGCCTCGACGCCGGCGCCGACGACTACCTGGTCAAGCCCTTCGACGTGGACGAGCTCTTCGCCCGCCTGCGCGCCCTGCTGCGCCGCCACCCGCCCGAGCCCGCCGCCGAGGCGCTGACCGTCGCGGACCTGCGGGTCGAGCCGCCGGCCCGTCGGGCCTGGCGCGCCGGCCGGGAGCTCGAACTCTCCCGCACCGAGTTCGACCTGCTGGAGCTGCTCGTCCGGCACGCCGGCGCCGTCCTCGACCAGGCCACCCTGTACGAGCAGATCTGGGGCTACGACTTCGGCCCCGGTTCGAAGAACCTCGCGGTGTTCATCGGCTACCTGCGCCGCAAGCTCGACCGTCCGGGCCTCGTGCCCCTGATCCACACCGTCCGCGGCGTCGGCTACACGCTGCGCGAGCCGTGACCGGCCCCGCCCGCCGCCTCCCCCGGTTCCTGCGGTTCCCGCGGTTCCCGCACCCGGCCCGCCGCCTCCCCCGGCTGCCGCGCCCGGGCCTGCCCACCACCCTCGCGCTGGCCTTCGCCGCGATCGCCGCGCTGGTCGCGGTGCTGATCGGCGCACTCGGCTACGACGCCGCCGCGCGGCTGATCCGGGACGACGAGACCGCCGACTTCGGCGCCGCCGTCGACTCCGTCGGCCGGCAGGTCCAGCGGGAGGTCCTCTTCCCGGGCGACTTCGCCGGCCCGAGCGGCCTGAGCGCCGACCTGGTCCGCCCGATCCGGGTCACCACCCAGTCGCTCGACCCCGACGGCGCGGTGCTGCCCGGCACCGCCCGGCTCGACCTGCCGCCGAGCCCGTCCGACCACGAGCTCGCCCACGCCGACCAGCCGGGCCGCACCTCGATCGGGCTGCGCCACCAGCACCGCGAGGCCTACCGGGTCGGTGTGGTCTCGCTCGGCGGGCGGCGCGGGGCGGTCCAGATCATCCAGCAGGTCGGGCCCACCGAGAAGCTGCTGACCGCCCTGCGGACCCGCACGGTCGCCCTGGTGGCGATCGTCGCGGTGCTCGCCGGCGGGGCCGGCCGGCTGCTCGCCCGGCGGATCACGCGACGGCTGGTCCGGCTCACCGCCGCGGCCGAACTGGTCGCCACCAGTGGGCGGTTGGACGTCGCGGTGCCCGCCGCCGGAACGGACGAGGTGGGCCGGCTCGGCCGGGCCTTCGACCGGATGCTTGTCCGGCTCGCCACCGCGAAGGAGAACCAGCGCCGCTTGGTGCAGGACGCCGGGCACGAGCTGCGCACCCCGCTGACCAGCCTGCGCACCAACCTCTCGGTGCTGCCCGGCCTGGACCGGCTGCCGCCCGCCGAACGTGCCGCGCTGATGGCCGATCTGATGGAGGAGTCACGGGAGTTGGCCCAGCTGGTGGAGGAGCTGGTGGCGCTCGCGGCGGACCGCAGGGCGGACGAGCGGCCGACCGAGGTGGTGCTCGCCGACGTGGTCCGGCAGGCCGCCGCCCAGGCCCGGCGGCGCAGCGACCGGCAGATCGTGGTGGACGCGGACGGAACCGTCGTCACCGCCCGGCCGGACGCGCTGGCCCGCGCGGTGGGCAACCTGCTGGACAACGCCGCCAAGTTCGACCCCTCCGGGACCGGCCCGATCGAGGTGGTGGTGCGCGGCCCGCGGGTGGAGGTGCGCGACCGCGGCCCGGGCATCGACGAGGCCGACCTCGACCGGGTCTTCGACCGCTTCTACCGGGCCACCGCCGCTCGCAGCCTGCCCGGCTCCGGACTGGGCCTGGCCATCGTGCACGAGGTGGCCCGCTCACACGGCGGGACGGCCTTCGCCGCCAACCGGGAGGGCGGCGGCGCGGTGATCGGCTTCACCCTCGGCGGCTGACGGCGCGGACCGGCCCGGCGCGTGGCGGCGCCGGGCCCGCGGTGGAACCCGCCGTCAGACGGCGGCCAGCAGCCCCCGCCCGAGCCAGTCGGCCTCGTCCCTCACGCCCGGCAGGACGAAGAAGTACCCGCCGCCGGTCGGCGAGATGTAGTCCACCAGCGGCTCGCCGATCAGCCGGGTCTGGGTGGCCTCGAACTGCCGCACCACGTCCTGCTGGTAGCAGCAGAACACCAGGCCCATGTCCAGGTTGCCCGCCTGGTCGACGCCCCGGTCGTAGTTGAAGCCCCGGCGCAGGATGCGCGAGGTGTCGGTGTCGGCGGTGCGCGGGTTGGCCAGCCGGATGTGCGCGTCGAGCGGGATCGCCTTGCCGTCCGGGTCCTTGGCGTAGTCGGGCGCGTCGGTCTCCCGGGCGCCGTCCAGCGGCGCGCCGGTGTCGCGGCGGCGGCCGAACATCTTCTCCTGCTCGGTGAGGGTGACGCGGTCCCAGAACTCGATCAGCATCCGGATGATGCGGATCACCTGGTAGCTGCCGCCGGTCGCCCAGCCGGGTTCGCCCGTCCCGTCGGCGACCCAGACCAGCCGGTCCATCTCGCGCGCGGAGCCGGTGTCGGGGTTGACGATGCCGTCCTTGAAGCCGAGCAGGTTGCGCTGCGCGCCGTCCGGGCGGGACTGGTTCTGGAAGCCGTCGATCCGCCAGAGGATCTGCATCGCGCCCCGGGTGTGCCGGGTGATGTCGCGCAGTGCGTGCAGCACGGTGTCCTGGCGGTCGGCGCAGATCTGCAGCGAGAGGTCGCCGTGCAGTTCGGCGGCCCGGAGGTTGTCGTTCGGGAAGGTCTTCATCGGCGCGAGCCTGACCGGCTTGGCCTTGGCCAGCCCGTAGCGGTCGTCGAAGAGCGAGGCGCCGGCGCCGACCGTGACGGTCAGGTGGTCGGCGGGGACGGTCGGGCCGAGGATGCCGCTGTCCGAGGGCGGCGCGCCGACCCCGAGGTCCGGCGGGGTGCCGCCGGCGGTGAGGAAGCGGATCCGCTCGGTCAGGGTCCGGAACAGCGCTTCGAGGCCCTTGCGGTCCTGGGCGATCACCTGGCAGGAGACGAAGGCCGCGAAGCCGGGGGCCGGGGTGGTGACGCCGGCCTGGTGGGCCCCGTGGAACGGCACCGCCCCGGCCTTCTCCTGCTTGCCGTCCCCGGCGGCGGCCTGGGAGGCGCCGAGGGCGAGGCCGCCACCGGCCAGCACGGCCGCGCCGGCTCCGGCGCCGAGCGCGGCCCGGACGAAACTGCGCCGGGCCGGTCCGGCCGGGCAGCCGCCCTCCGCGGCGGCCTCGGCCGGCGCGGCGTGCGGGAAGGGGCAGGACCCGGTGGCTGCGGTGTGGTCGGTCATCAGGCGGCCTTCCGGATTTCGAGCAGGGCGGGGACGGGGGCGAGGTCTTCGAGCAGTTCGCCGGTTGCCCCGTTGAGCTGTCGGCGGGCGTCGGCGGGCAGCCGGTCGACCGGGGTCCACCCCTCGGGCCGGTGCGCGGCGGCGAGCAGGTCGCCGACCCGCTTCATGCCGGCGTTCGCCTTGACGAGCACCTGCGGGTCCCGCTCGTCGAGCAGCGGCTGGAGCAGCGTCAGCAGTTCCTGGGTGCCGGTCAGGTTGGCCTGGGCGGTGGCCAGGTTGGTGCCGCTGCCCATGTCGGTGTCGCCGGTCAGCTCGAACTGGAGGGTGTTCTCCAGGATCTCGTGGGCGCGCAGCGGCAGGTCGCCGGGGGCGAAGTCCTGCCCGGGGAAGTCGTGCGCCAGCTGGTCGACGTTCTGCGCCAGGTCGTCGGCGACGGGTGTCAGCTCCTCGGCGGACCGGCCGTGCCAGAGGCCGTACTCCAGGCGCAGGAAGCCGGTGAAGCCCGGGTCCTTCTCCTTGTCGGCGAGGCCGTCCGGGCGGCCGTCGATCTTGCCGTCGAGGTCGGCGAAGGTGCCGTACGCGGCGCCGAGGGAGGCGTACTGGAGGTGGGCGGCGAGCCAGTCGGCCTTCGCGGTGGCGAGGTCGCCGGAGCGCACGTCGGCCTGGAGCTTCCGGCTCTGCGTCACGAGCGTCGCGAGGCCCTGGCCGACGTACTCCTTGTAGCCGTCGAGCGGGGCCTTGAGGTCGCCCTCGGCGACCGGCTTGACGGCCTTGACCACGGCGGCGCCGCTGACGTGCACGGCGGCCGAGGTGACGGGCTTCCCGCCGGTGGGCACGCAGCGCCAGGCGTAGTCGCCGGAGCCGATGGTGGCGGTCAGGGCGCGGGTGGTGCCGGGGGCCAGGCCCTCGATCTCCCCGTAGACCGAGCCGGTGCCCGGGTCGACGAGGTAGACCTCGGCGACCTTGTCGCCGGTGTTGCGCATCTGGAACACCTGCTGGCCGGGCCGCGGGGCGGCGAAGCCCTTGCCGCACTCCTGCTCGGAGACGGCGACGGTGGCGGAGCCGCCCTGCTTGCCGTCGCTGATCGCGATCACGGCGCCGGCCAGCACCACCGGGACGGCGACCGCCGCGGTCGGCAGCACCCAGCGCGGCCGGCCGGCCCGCGCCGGCGGGGCCTCGGACTCCGCGTCGGCCCCGGCGGGCTTCTCCGCGACGGGCGCGGCTGCCGCGACGGGCGCGGCGGCCGGGGCACTGGTGCCGCCGCGGACGCCCTCGATGAACAGCGTCATCACGATGCCCAGGTAGGCGACGTAGCCGACGACCTGGAGCACCGTCATGGTGACGGTCAGGTTGAGCGTGCCCTGAACGAGCGTCGCGTACCAGGACGAGGCGTCCAGGTGCCCGCCCAGGTCGAAGGCGTACGAGGTGCCGCCGCCGATCAGCCCGGACTCCTGGAGGTCCCGCAGGCCGTAGCCGAGCACGCCCGCCGCGACGACGATCAGGCCGATGCCGGTGATGGTGAAGAACCGGGTGAGGTTCATCCGCAGGGCTCGCCGGTACAGGCCCCAGCAGAGCCCGGCGGAGAGCAGCAGGCCGAGGGCCGCGCCGATCAGCGGCCCGGTGGACTCGCCGGCGGTGCGCACGTTGGTCCACAGGAAGAGCGAGGTCTCCAGGCCCTCCCGGGCGACCGCGAGGAAGCTGGTGAGCACCAGCGCACCGGCGCCCATCGCCAGCGAGGCCCGGACCTTCTCCTTGATCTCGGCGGAGAGGGTGCGCGCCGAGCGTCGCATCCAGAACACCATCGCGGTGACGAAACCGACCGCGATCAGGCTGAGCACCCCGCCGAAGGCCTCCTGCGCGTGGCCGGAGAGGTTGGCGGCGGTGAAGGTGAGCACCGCGCCGAAGCTCAGGCTGAGCGCGACGGCCGCCGCGACGCCCGTCCACACCTGGGGCAGCCGGGCCTTCTGGTCCGCCCGGACCAGGGTGGCGACCAGGATCGACACGATCAGTCCGGCTTCCAGGCCCTCGCGCAGCCCGATCAGGAAGCTGGGAAACGCCTCGTCCCACATGCGGCGGGCTCCTTCCCCGGGCCCGGCCCGGGTCGTTCACCTGTTCTCGCTCCGCCGCGGTGGCGGTGGAGCGGCACAGCCGAACGCCCCGGACACCGGGTCCGGGGCGACGGCTTAGCTTAGGCAAACCTTAGAGCCGGCAAGGTCAACCGCACCCCCGCTTCGGGTAAGGATTCGGTATGAGCCCGCCCTCGCGTTGACCGGGCCCGCAGACCTCAGGGGTCGTCAGGAGTCCGCGGTCACCCCCACCACTGCTCCGGCACCGGCTCCGGCTCGGACGACTCCGGGACCGTCACCGGTTCGGCGCAGCGCACCAGCAGATCGCCCTCCTCCGTCCCGGCGACGAGGTAGCCGCACTCGCGGAGCACGACCGCGGCCGCGCCGCTCAGCGCCGCGAGCGCCTCCCGGGAGGGTGGTCCGCCCGGCTCCGCGCCCGGCGTCCAGCCGACCACCACGCCCTCGGGGTGACGGTCGATCCACAGCGGTGAGGGCCCCGGTCCGGTGTCGAACCCGGCGCGGGCCAGGGCCTCGGTGACGTCCTCGAAGAGTTCACGGTGATCCACCATTGGCGCAGCGTAGGCCCGGGACCACGCGACCCCCGGCCGCGGCGCGCGCCGAAACGGTTCAGCGGCACTCGACCGCAGCATCGGCACCCGTTGGGCCGAGCGGCGGCCAGCCGATCGGGCGTCAGGGGCCCCCGTCCGGCCCGACACGAGCGGCCGGACGGGCCGATGGACGTGCACAGTCGGCCCCCTGCCGACAGCATGACAGAGTAAGCGCTCCATCACCCTGAGCAACGGGTCCAGTGGAACACCTGGTCCGCGCGCCGGTCCGGCCGGCGGGCCCGTATCGAGAGGTCCCATGATCACAACACTTCGCCGGCCGGTGTTCCCGCCGGCGGGCCTCCAGCACGGCACGCCGAGGACGCCGGGGAGCCCGTCGTGAGAACCGACCAGCAGTCGCAGCCGGGACCGGTGACCAGCACGCGCGCCGACCCCACCAACAAGGCCGAGGCCCTGGCCGACTGGACCGACGGCCGACTGGGCATCTACTCCCTGGCCAAGTCCAATCTGCGCAAGATCTTTCCCGACCACTGGTCCTTCATGCTGGGTGAGATCGCGCTCTACACCTTCGTCATCATCATCCTCACCGGCGTCTGGCTGACCATGTTCTTCACCCCGAGCATGGGCGAGGTCGTCTACGAGGGGACGTACGTCCCGCTCAGGGGCATCGCGATGTCCGAGGCCTACTCCTCGACGCTCAGGATCAGCTTCGACGTGCGCGGCGGCCTGCTGATGCGCCAGATCCACCACTGGGCGGCCATCGTCTTCGTCGCCGCGATGCTGACGCACATGATGCGCGTCTTCTTCACCGGCGCGTTCCGCAAGCCGCGCGAGATCAACTGGGTCTTCGGCGCGCTGCTGCTGATCCTCGGCATGTTCGACGGCTTCATGGGCTACTCGCTGCCGGACGACCTGCTCTCCGGCACTGGCATCCGCTTCATGGAGGGTGCCATCCTCGCCGTCCCGATCGTCGGGTCGTACCTGCAGTTCTTCATGTTCGGCGGCGAGTTCCCGGGCACCGAGATCATCCCCCGGCTGTTCACCGTCCACGTCCTGCTGATCCCGGGCATCATGGTGGGCCTGCTCGCGGCACACCTGATCCTGGTCTTCTACCACAAGCACACCCAGTTCGCCGGGCCCGGCCGGACCAACCGGAACGTGGTCGGCATGCCGCTGCTGCCGGTCTACACGGCCAAGGCGGGCGGCTTCTTCTTCCTGGTCTTCGGCGTGGTCGCGGTGATGTCCGCGATCGCCACGGTCAACCCGATCTGGGCGTACGGGCCGTACCGTCCGGACCAGGTCTCCACCGACGCCCAGCCGGACTGGTACATGGGCTTCTCCGAGGGCCTGATCCGCGTGATGCCCGGCTGGGAGATCAGCGTCTGGGGCGGCCACACCCTCAACCTCGGGGTGTTCATCCCGCTGATGGTCTTCCCGCTCGTGCTGATGGTCGTCTGGGGCTACCCCTTCCTGGAGGCCTGGATCACCGGGGACCGGGGCGAGCACCACATCGCCGACCGGCCGCGCAACGCCCCGGTCCGCACCGCCTTCGGCGCGGCCTGGATCGGCCTCTACTTGCTCCTGCTGGCCGGCGGCGGCAACGACCTGCTGGCCACCCACTTCCAGCTCTCGATCAACGCGATCACCTACGCGGTGCGGATCGGCTTCTTCACCGTGCCGGTGGTCGTCTTCGTGATCACCAAGCGGTGGTGCCTGGGCCTCCAGCGGCGGGACAAGGAGAAGGTGCTGCACGGCCGGGAGACCGGCGTCATCAACCGGCTCCAGCACGGCGAGTTCGTCGAGATCCACGCCCCGCTGCCGCAGGGCCGGCTCTACACCCTCACCGCGCACGACCAGCCCCGGCCCTCCGAGCTGCCGCCCGAGGTGGACGAGAACGGGGTGGCCCGCAAGACCGGGCTGTGGACCCGCACCCGGGTGAAGCTCTCCCGCGGCTTCTACGGCAAGGGCAGCCAGATCACCAAGCCCACCGTCGAGGAGCACGAGGAGATCAGCAGCGGCCACGGCCACCACTGATTCCCGGGCACGACGAGGGCCCGCCGCGCCGGCAACGGTGCGGCGGGCCTCGTCGTGCCCGGGCCCGCCGACGGCGGCGGGCCCGGACCGCTCAGCCGCGCAGAACGGCCGGGACGACGGCGAACAGCGCCGCCGTCACGGTGACGGAGAGGCAGAGCGCCGCCCAGCGGGCGCAGATCCGGCGGCACTCGACGCGGTACCGGGCGGCCAGCCGGCGGCAGCGCTCGACCGCGCGGTCGACGACCTCCTCGGCGTAGCGCAACCGATCGGCGGCGTAGGCCTGTTCGAGGCTCTCCCGCTCCGCCGCCGGCAGCCACGGGAACTGCGCGGCGAACGCGCGGGCGTCCCGCTCGGCCGCCGCGACCTCCGCCTCCCAGGCCAGGAAACCCTCGATGCGGGCGAACTCCGCCCGGGAGTCCACCCGGGGGCGGGCGCCGGCGGGCCTGCCCCGGCGAGGGGTCCGCACTCTCGGCGGACGCTGTCTGCCACCCATGACCGCTCCGTACGTTGTAAGGCGGCCCGCCGGAGAAGCCTGCGGGGGACGGGCTCCTGACGGGGATCGCTCCGCGACCAGGCAACTACTATCAGCGACGAACAGCAGGTGGCGGGCGGCTCGCCACAACCCGCGCGATTCTTGCCGGACGGTGGAGCCCGCGACGAAGGGCCGGCCGGTCCACGGGGACGGACCTCCGGGTGACACGGACGGGCCCGCCCCCGGTGCGCCCGGGGGCGGGCCCGTTCCCGCCGTGCGCGGGGTGGCCGGGGAGCCGTCCGACGCGTGGGGGACAATGGACGGCATGTCCCGACGTCGTTCCGCTCCCCGCGCCGCAGCGCCGCGGCTGCTGCCCTCCTCCCCCTGCCCGTGCGGCCTCTCCGCCGGCTACGGCGACTGCTGCGGCCGGCTGCACCGGGGCCAGTCGACGGCCACCACCGCCGAGTCCCTGATGCGCTCCCGGTTCAGCGCCTTCGCCGCGCAGGACGAGGCGTACCTGCTGCGCACCTGGCACCCGGACACCCGGCCCGCGGAGGTCGACTTCGACCCGGGGCTGCGCTGGACCGCGCTGGAGGTGGTCGCCACCACCGAGGGCGGCGCGTTCCACGCGCAGGGCACGGTCGCCTTCCGGGCCCACTGGACCGAGGGCGGCGAGGAGGGCGTGCTCACCGAGAACAGCCGCTTCGTGCGGCACGAGGGCGCCTGGGTGTACCTCGACGCCCTCTCGCTCGGCTGAGCCGCCCGCCCCCGAGCCACCCGGACCGCGGCCGCCGGGTGGCCGCGGGCCGGGTGGCCCCTGCCGACAGGTGCTACAGGTAGTCGTCCAGCCGGGCCAGGGCGAAGCCCTGCGCGGTGACGTCGTTGACGACCTTGCGCAGCAGGTCCGGCATGGAGGCCTTCCAGATGTCGGTGCCCCGGAAGTGGGTCAGGATGATGTCGCCCGGATGCAGCTGCTGGTCGTCGTAGCGCCATTCCATGTGGTCCGGGAAGGCCTCCTCGTTCCACAACGGCACCGCCTCCACCCCGCAGGAGGCCGCAGCGCGCAGGGTGTCGTCGTTGTACTCGCCGTACGGCGGACGGAACAGCCGGGGGCGGACACCGATCTGCTGCTCCAGCTGGTCCTGCTGGTTGCAGATCTCCTGGCGCTGGGTCTCGTAGTCCAGCACCTTGAGGTTGCGGTGGTTGATCGTGTGGTTGTTGATCTCCACGCCCTGGGCGTGGAGGTCCCGGAAGTAGCCGTAGTTCTCGCGGGCGAGGTAGTCGGAGACGTACGTGCTGAGCGGGATGCCCAGCTCCTCGGCCATCCGGGAGAACTCCGGGTCCTTCTCGGCGCCGTCGTCGACGGTCAGGAAGACCACCTTGTCGTCGGTCGGGACCCGGTAGACGACGGGCGGGCGGCCCTCCGCGAGCGTGACGCCCTGCCCCGGGGTGAGCGCGGGCCTGGTCGCCGGGCGCGGCGGGGCCTTCAGGGGCGGGCGTTCCAGGCCCCAGCGCTGCGCGGTCTCCACCGCGGCGCGGGCGGCCACCTCCTGACGGGCCGTGGCCTCGCTGCCGCTCTGCTCCTCCTTGCGGGCCAGGCCCG
Organism: Kitasatospora sp. NPDC054768; assembly: GCF_053612025.1. Classification (NCBI taxonomy): domain Bacteria; kingdom Bacillati; phylum Actinomycetota; class Actinomycetes; order Kitasatosporales; family Streptomycetaceae; genus Kitasatospora; species Kitasatospora sp. NPDC054768. The sequence goes on along the minus strand of NZ_JBSHBN010000021.1, from coordinate 29,621 downwards.
GCAGCTGCGGCCGCTCCACGGGCGGGGCGCCCGCGCGGGCGGGACCCTCGGCGGCCTGTGCCGCCGCGGCACCTCCCGGAGCCGCGGCGGCTTCGGCGGCGGGCGCCGCGTTCGCGTCGGCGGCCGGGGCGGGCTTCGGTCGGGCGGGAGCGGCCGGACCGGCGCAGCCGGCGAGGACGGCGGAGAGGCAGACGGTGGCCAGCAGGCCGGTCCGTACGCCGCTCCGGCGCTGCTGATTCCCCCTCAGATCCCCACTAATACGACAACCTGATGGTCTGTTCATAGCTGCACTGCTCCCCCGCCGCGCACCACCGCCAATCCCCACGTCACCCGCGCGGGGCAACGACGCACCGGAGCCTTGCCGTTCCTTTGCCCCGGGCGGCGGCCGACCGGACGGCCGATCGGCCGGGCGACCGGGGTGGAGCGGGGCGGTCGGGCCGGGCCGCCGGGAAAACCGATTGCGGGGGCGGCGCCATGAAGTGGATCATGCGCCCATGACCAACACCGCGCCCCGCAGCTCCGGCCCCTGGACCGTCGCCACCGCCGACGTGACCGCCCCCGAGGCCCTGGACCTGCTGCGCGAGTACTACGACGACGTGGCCAACCGCTACTACCGCCTGCACTTCGACCGGGAGGGCACCCCCGAGGAGCTGGAGTCCGGCCTGGCCGGCTCCCCCAGCGACGACCTCGCCGCCCCGGACGGCCTCTTCCTGATCGGCCGTCACGACGGCGTCGCCCACTCCTGCGCCGGCCTGCGGCGGCTCGACGCCACCACCGCCGAACTCACCCGCGTCTTCGTCCGCCCCGGCCTGCGCGGCACCGGCGGCGGCGCCGAACTGCTGGCCGCCGTCGACCGGGCCGCCCGCTCCCTGGGCGCGGACCGGATCGTCCTCGACACCCGCCTCGACCTGGCCGAGGCCCGCGCGCTCTACCTGCGCAACGGGTACCGGGAGATCCCCGCCTACAGCAGCGGTCCGTACGCCGAGATCTGGTACGGGAAGGACCTCACCGCCCTTGCGCGGTAGGCGGGTTGGGCCCGGCTACCCGGCACTCGCCGGGGCGTGGGACGGCGGCCCGTCCGTCAGGGCGGCCGCGAGTTCGGCCGCCGAGGGCGGGTTGGCGCCCGGGCGGGCGACGGTCAGCGCGGCCGCCGTCACCCCGTGGGTGAGGCAGACCGCGAGGTCGGCGCCGGCCGTACGGGCGTGCAGGAAGGCGGCCATGAAGGAGTCGCCGGCACCGACGGTGTCGGCGACCGGCACCGGGAGGGCCGCGGCCTCGGCGTGTCCGCCCCCTGCGGTACGGGCGAACGCGCCCTCGGCCCCGAGGGTGACCGCGACCACGGCCGGGCCGAGGGCCAGCCAGCGCTCGGCCACCGCCTCGGGCGGCTCGCCCGGGTAGAGCCAGGCGAGGTCCTCGTCGCTGGCCTTGACCAGGTCGCTCAGCGCCACCCAGCGCTCGACCCGTCGGACGGACTCGGCCCGGTCGCCCATCAGCGCCGGGCGCACGTTCGGGTCGTAGCTGATCCACGCCCGCCCGCGCCAGCGCTCGACCAGCGCCAGCACCGAGCCCGCGCCGGGCTCGGTGACCGCCGCGATCGAGCCGAGGTGGATCGCGGCGGGCGGCTCGGCCAGTTCGGTCGGCGGGAGCGTCCAGCGGATGTCGAAGGTGTAGCGGGCCCGCCCCTGCCCGTCCAGTTCCACCACCGCCGAGGGCGTCCGGGCGACCTCGGCCGCCCGCACCCGCACACCCGCCGACTCCAGGTGCCGCCGGATCAGCAGGCCGTTGGCGTCCGGCCCCAGTTCGGTGAGCAGCACGGCCGGGCGGCCCAGCCGGGCCAGGCCGTAGGCGACGTTCGCGGGGCTGCCGCCGGGGTGCACCCGGTCCGGCGCCGCACCCGATCGGACGATGTCGGCCACGCACTCGCCGATCACCAGAACGGGTGAAGCTGGGCTGGTCACGGCGGCTCCTGGCATCCGGAACGCGGGCGTCGTCAGAGCCGCCAGCCTACGGGGTGCGGCCGGGCACGCGGTGCCGGGGCAACAGAGTACGGCCGCCGGACCTGGCCAGGTTTTCCGACGGCCGTGGATCGTCCGTCAGGGGACGATGCACTCCTCACGGTAGACCGCGTGCGGCGGCCGCGCCATCACCCTGGGCCGTCCGGGGGACCACGGTGTGTCGTCGAAGCGCACCAGTCGCTCCCGGGCCGCCGCGACGGTCCACTAGCATCCGTGGCCGGGCTCCCCGTTCCGGCGGCTCCCGCCCTCTCCCCCGCTCCCGGTCGTGAAGTGCGGTGATCACCCTTGTTCAGGCCCCGCGCCGGTCTCCTTCCCCCGCTCGTGCTCAGCGCGGTCGTGCTCTCCGCGAGCGTGCCGACGGCCGGCGCCGCCGACGGGCCGGGCGATCCGGTCTTCCCCTCGCTCGGGAACACCGGGTACCGGGCGCTCGGGTACGACCTGGCCTTCGACTACCGGGCCGCGACCAGGACGGTGGACGGCACGGCCGTGATCACCGTACGGCCGGACCGCGCCCTCGCCCGGCTGGAGCTGGACGCGCTCGGGCTGACCGTGCGCAGCGTCCGGGTCGACGGACGGCCGGCGGACTTCGCGGCCCACGACGAGAAGCTGACGGTCACCCCGGCCGGGCCGTTCCTGCCGGGCGCCGTCACCCGGCTCACCGTCGAGTACAGCGCCGATCCCCGTGCCGCGCTGCCGCACACCGGCTGGGTCCCCACCCCGGACGGCTTCGCGGTGGCCGGCCAGCCCCACAGCGCGCACACCGTCTTCCCGTGCAACGACCACCCGGGCGACAAGGCCCGGTTCACCATCGCGGTGACCGCCCCGGACGCTCTCCTCGGCGTGGCCAACGGCGAGTTGACGGCCACCGAGCGGCTGGGCGACGGCCGCACCACCCGCCGGTACGTCTCCCGCGAGCCGATGGCCACCGAACTCGTCCAGGTCTCGGTCGGCGACTACACCGTGCGCGAGCGCACCGGCCCGCACGGCCTGCCCCTGCGCGACGTCGTGCCGACCGCCCGCGCCGCCGAGCTGGAGCCCGCGCTCGCCCTCACCCCCGGCCAGCTCGTGTGGGCGGAAGCCCACCTGGGGCGGTTCCCGTTCGAGGTGTACGGGATCCTGCCGGTCAACACGGACGACCCGGCCGCGTTCGCCTTCACCGGTCTGGAGACCCAGACGCTCACCCTGTACAAGCCGAACTTCCTGCGGCAGGGGGAGCCGGCGATCGGCTCGCACATGATGCACGAGCTGGTCCACTCCTGGTTCGGCAACAGCGTCTCCCCCGCCCGATGGTCCGACCTCTGGCTCAACGAGGGCCACGCCGACTTCTACGGGCTGATGTACCGCTACGAGCGCGGGTGGCCGGACGTCTGGGGCCACACCACGCTGGTCGACCGGATGCGCTACGTCTACGGGCTGGGCGACCAGTGGCGGCACGACTCCGGGCCGGTCGCCTCCCCCACCGCCGCCGACCTCTTCGACAGCCAGCGGTACACCGGCGGCGCGCTGGTGCTGTTCGCGCTGCGGGAGAAGGTCGGGGCGGAGGCCTTCGACCGGATCGAGCGCACCTTCCTGGGCACCCACCGGTACGGGACCGCGAGCACCGAGGACTACGTGCGGACGGCCTCCGCGGTGTCCGGGCAGGACCTGCGCGGCTTCCTCCACGACTGGCTGTACGGGCTGCGGACACCGCCGATGCCGGGGCATCCGGACTGGGTGGTGGGCCCGGTCGGCCCGGCGGGGGCGGTGCCGGCGGTTCCGGCCGCGCCGGGCGCTGCGGGGGTGGCGGTTCCCGGGCCCTCGGCCTGGGACCGTGGGGCCGCAGGGGCGGGCGGGCCCGGGGTGGCGCGGGGCTCCGGAACGCTCTGACGGCGCGGCTGGGGCTGCTGGTGCACGCCCGGCGCGCCGCCGTGCGTCCGGTCGCACCGTACGCGCCCCTGACCGGCAGGGGCGGGTGGGGCCATGGTGGTTCCCACGGCCCGCCCGCCGCCCGGCAGAGTCCCGGTCGGTTCGCGGGCCGTCCAACCTTTCCGGACACCCCTGCCGCGGGCCCGCGGGTCCGGGCCGTAACCCTTCCGGCGCAGCGTCGTTGGACCGGCCATGAAGAAGCGCAGCATGCTCGCCGTTGCCTCGCTCGCCGTTGGTGTCGTGGCCTCCCTCACCGCACCGAGTGCGCACGCCAGTGCCGTGGGCGGGCAGGAGGGACTGCCCGGGCCGCTGAGCAGCGCTCCGGACGTGGTGCCCGGGCAGGTCGGTGACGCGGGTGGCGTCCTCGGGGAGGCCACCGGCTATGTGACCGGGTCGGCGAACGGCCTGGTGGCGGCCACTCCCGCGTAGTCCGGCGCCGGCGCCCACCGCACCGGACACGGTCACGGTCACGGACACGGTTCAGGACATCGGGGCTCCGAGGTCCTGGGTCCAGTAGGGGGTGCCGGCGGAGCTGGTGGCGAAGCCGACGCCGATGTCCTTGAATCCGCAGTCGAGCATGTTGGACTGGTGGATTCCGCCGTCCATCCAGCGGGCGAAGACGGCGGCCGGGGTGGTCGGGCCCCGGTCGAGGTTCTCGCCCCACTGGGACCAGCGGTAGCCGGCGGCGGTGATCCGGGCCTCGGTGCGGACGCCCTCCGGGTTGACGTGGTCGAAGAAGCCGCGGGTGGCCATGTCGTCCGCGTGCTTCTGGGCCGTGCCGTGCAGCCGGGGGTCGATCCGCAGCGGGGCGCAACCCGCCCTGGCGCGTTCGGCGTTGACCAGGTCCACCAGCTGGCGTTCCGGGTTGGGCTGCGGTGTCGCGGCGGCGGTGCGGGTCGCGGTGGGCGTCGGTGCGGACGTCGCCGTCGCCGCCGGGCTCTCCGCGGGCAGCGGGGTCGGCTCGGGGGCGACGGCAGCGGGTGCGGCGGCGGCCGTCGGCGTGTCCGGTGCCGCGGCCGGAGCGGTGGGCTCGGGTGCCGTCGGCTGCGGGGGTTCGGCCTGCGGCCAGACCAGGGCCAGGGTGGTCACCGCGACCGCCGCGGCCGCCCCGCTCGCCAGGACGGCCTTGCGGGCCGCGGTGCCGGCCCAGCCGCCGTGCCCTCCCGCATGCGCCCCGGCACCGGCGTGAGCCCCGGCCCCCGCTCCGGTGGAGGCTCCCGTTCCGGTGGCGGCCGCCGAGGAGACGACGGCGGCCGCGGTGTGCTGGAAGTGCAGCAGCACGGGCCAGTCGAGCGGGATCGGCACCAGGGCGAGGCCGGCCAGCAGTCCCTCCGCCGGGAAGAGGTCCCGGCCGAGGCCGTCGCAGTCGGCGCAGTCGCGGATGTGGCGGGCTATGCGCTTGCGCCAGACCGAGTTCGGGGTGCCGTCGAACCCCGCGGTGAGCTCGGTCAGTCCGGGGCAGCGGGGGTAGGCGCAGAGCGCGCGGACGACGATGCGGCCCGCTTCGAGCTGCTTCTTCATCCGCTGTACGCGCACGGCGGTGTGCTGCGGGCTCAGGTCGAGGGCGTCGGCGAGTTCGGCCCGGGTCAGTTCGCCGGCGGCCTCCAGCCACCAGAGGGCGAGCAGCTCCCGGTCGTCCGGGTCCAGCCAGCGGGTGGCCTCGGCCACCTCGCGGCGCTGGCCGGACAGGCCGAGGCGCAGGATGGTGAGGTCCGTGAAGTCGGCCCGGGGGTCGGCGACCTCCCAGGTCTCGTCCAGCCCGCCGACGGTCGGCTGCTGCTGGCCGGCGGCGTGCCGACGGCGCACCTGGTTCATGGTGATGGCGACCAGCCAGGACCGGAAGGACTCGGGGTCGCGGAGCCCGTCCAGGCCGTCCAGGGCGCGGATCATGGTCTCCTGCGCGACGTCGTCCACGTCGGCGTGGCCGCCGAGGGCGCGGCCGGCCACGTTGTAGACGAGCGGCAGCCAGGCCGCGACCAGCGCCTCCTGGGCCTGCCGGTCACCTGCCTGCGCCGCTAGCACCAGGGTGGTCCCGGTCCTGTTCTGCACATCAGCGTTCATGGTCCGCACTCCGTCTTGCCGTGTATCCGTCCGCCGCTGCCTCCTCGGAGACCCGTGTGGAGTGATCAGATAACAACAATGTGCACGGAATCGGAAAATCGGTCCGGACTACTCGGCCCGAGCCGGAGCCCGGACCGGACCGGAGCGGACCAGGCCGGGCCGATTCACGCCGGGGACGCGAACACCTGGGTCCACCACGGACCGTTGGCGCCCGGCCGCACGCCCACGCCGAGCTGCTTGAACGAGCAGTTGAGGATGTTGGCCCGGTGGCCGGGGCTGTTCATCCAGGAGTTCATCACGTCGGCCGGGCCCTTCTGGCCGCGGGCGATGTTCTCGCCCCAGGTGCTCCAGCTGTAGCCGGCCGCCTCGATCCGGTGGTCGGCGTGGTAACCCTCGGGGCTGGCGTGGTCGAAGTAGTTGCGGTCGGCCATGTCGTTGCTGTGCGCCTGGGCGGCGCTCGTCAGCCGGGGCTCCGCGCTGACCGGCCCGCAGCCGGCCTTGCTGCGCTCGACGTTGACCAGGTCCACGACCTGCTGGGCGTACGACGGAGCCGCGCCGCCGCCCGCCGGCGGGGCCACGGTGGGCCGCTTGGGCGGGAACGGGAAGCCGCCGGTGGCGGCCCGGGCGGCGTCCGAGGCCGCCTTGGGCGCGGAGGCCGCGGGGGTGGGCGCGGCGTTCGGGGCGGCGGTGGCCGCGGCCGCCGGGGAGGCCGGAGCGGTCGAGGTCGGCGTGAGCGAGGTGCTCGGAACGGCCGCCGGGTCGGTGGCGGTGGGGGTGGCCGGGGGAAGGACGTCCGGGTTCGTCCCGCCGGCGCCGGGCACCTGGATGCCCTCGCGCGTGCCCAGCTCCGCGGAGATCAGCATGTCGGCGGAGAGCGACTGGCCCGCCGTGTCCCGGTCGGTCTGCTTGCCGCCGTACGCCGCGTAGCCCGCGCCGGCCAGCGCGGCGAACAGCCCGGTGCCGGCCACGGCCGCGACGACCGCGGTGACCGGCACGATCCCGCCGCGCCGACGCGCCCGCCGGCCCCGCCCGGTGTGCCGCTCGGCAGCCCGCCGTGCCGCCCGGCCGCCGGAGCGGCCGCCGGCTCCACTCCCGCTGTCGCTGCCGGCGCCGCCTCCGCTCGCCGGGAGGATGGTCGTCCTGTCGTCGCTGTTCACGTGGCCACGCTTTCTGTTCCGGGTCGACTGGTCGGGTGTCGACACATGGGAGACCTCCCGGCCGGGCGCCGATAACAGAAACTCCGAACGAATGTCCGGCGGTCGGGCCGCGGCCTCAGTCGACCGGTGCCTCCGGGGCCATGTCGTAGGTGAGGAACCTGGTCCGTACGGCGACCTTGTCGTATTTTCCGCGGGCCCGGTAATTGTCCTCGGAGGTGATCCAGCGGACGGTGTTCCAGCCGCGTTCCGCCGCGATTTCCCGCAGCCGGCCCAACAGCGCGTCCACCGCGCCGCCGCCCCGGACCTCGGGCGCCACGAACAGATCGTCCAGGAAGCACCCGACGGCCCCGTGCAGAGGTCGCGCGAACGGCCGGTAGTGCGCGAGGCCGACCGGCCTACCGTCGCCGTCCCGCACCAGGAGCCCCGCCACCTCGTGCCCCGGGTCCATCAGCCAGGACCAGACCAGCTCGGCCTTCTCCTCCGGAACCGGGACCCGGTAGTAGTCGCCGTACCCACGGAACAGTTCGCGCCAGGCCGCGAAGTCACCGGCCTCGGGCGCGCCGACGCTCCAGCGGGTCGTGGGGGTGTCGCTCATCTCGGTCTCCATCACTCGGAAGGTGGTGCGGGCCCTCAGCATGACGCGCCGTCGCCCCGTCTCTGATCACCGGCCCGGCCAAGAGCACCCGCCCCCTGCGCCATCGCGGCGCCTTGCGGCGACGGGCGCTCGGTGCCGCGCGGGAGGGGCGCCGGGAGGGGCGCCGGCCGTGGTGCGGGGCCGGCGGCCGGGGCGGATGCTGAGGGGGGTGGAGGTGGTGCTGTGGCGGGGTTGCTGCGGCTGGCGTCGGTGTCGCGGGAGGTGGCGGCGGAGGCCGGACGGCGGGCGAAGACGGAGTTGTTGGCCGGTTGTCTGCGGGGCCTTGGGCCGGTGGAGGGGGCGGCGGCGGTCGCCCTGCTGTCCGGGGAGTCGCAGCGGCTGCGGACCGGCATCGGGCCCGCGGCGCTGCGGGGGCTGCCGGAGCCGGCGGCGGAGGCCTCGCTCGGCGTCCGGGAGGTGGAGCGGGAACTGGAGCTGATCGCGGGGGTGCACGGGACGGGGGCCCAGGCGGAGCGGCGGCGCTTGTTGCACGGGCTGTTCGCGCGGGCGACCGCCGTGGAACAGGGGTTCCTGCGGGCGGTGCTGGTCGGGGACCTGCGGCAGGGGGCGCTGGACGCGGTGGTGGGGGACGCCGTGGCGCGGGCGGCCGGGGTGCCGGCGGCGGCGGTGCGGCGGGCGTTGATGTTCCGGGGGTCGGCCCGCGCGGTGGCGCAGGCCGCGCTGACCGGTGGGCAGCCGGCGCTCGCGGCGTTCCGGCTGGAGGTGGGACGGGCGGTGCGGCCGATGCTGGCCGCCTCGGCGCCGGACGTGGCCACCGCGCTGGAGCGCACCGGCCCGGCCGCGGTGGAGTGGAAGCTGGACGGCGTCCGGGTGCAGGTGCACCGGGAGGGCGGGGAGGTCGCGGTGTTCACCCGCGGCCTGGAGGACATCACCGCCCGCGTCCCCGAGGTGACCGAGGCCGCGCTGGCGCTGCCGCTGCGCTCGGCGGTGCTGGACGGTGAGGCGATCGCGCTCGGCCCGGACGGCCGGCCGCGCCCGTTCCAGGAGACCGCCGCACGCACCGCCTCCCGGCGGGAGCCGCACCGGCTGCGTGCCGAAGTCCCGCTCGAGGCCTACTTCTTCGACCTGCTGCACCGGGACGGCGAGGACCTGGTGGACCGTCCCGGCCGGGAGCGCTGGGCGGCGCTGGCCGAGGCGGTGCCGGACGGCCTGCGGCCCGCCCGCGTCGAGACCGGGGACCGCGACCGGGCGCTGGCCTTCTTCCGGGAGACGCTGGCGCTCGGCCACGAGGGCGTGCTGGTGAAGGATCCGGCGGCCCCGTACGCGGCCGGGCGGCGCGGCGCGGGCTGGATCAAGGTCAAGCCCCGGCACACCCTGGACCTGGTGGTGCTGGCCGCCGAGTGGGGCAGCGGGCGGCGGCGCGGCTTCCTCAGCAACCTGCACCTGGGCGCCCGGGCGGCGGGCGAACCGGGGCTGGGCCCGTGGGTGATGCTCGGCAAGACCTTCAAGGGCCTGACCGACGAGACGCTCGCCCGGCAGACCGCCGAACTGCTGGCCCGGGAGACCGGGCGGGACGCCTGGACGGTGCGGGTCCGACCGGAACTGGTCGTCGAGATCGCCTTCGACGGGGTGCAGCGCAGCTCCCGCTATCCGGCCGGTCTCACCCTGCGGTTCGCCCGGGTGGTGCGCTACCGGCCGGACAAGAGCGCCGACGAGGCCGACACCGTCGCGACCGTACGGGAGATCGCCGCCGCCGAGGGGCTGTGAGCCGCTGGCGAAGGGCGGTGAGCCACCGCCGAAAGGCCGGTGAGCCACCGCCGAAAGGCCGGTGAGCCACCGCCGAAAGGCCGGTGAGCCACCGCCGAAAGGCCGGTGAGCCACCGCCGACGGGCCGGATCCGGGCCGGCTCAGGGGCCGGTGGCTGCGGGGCGCGCACTTGTCACCACGGCGTCAATTCAAACCTGGTTCACCGCCCGGGGGCTCCGACGGGAGCCGAATCGGCCATTCTCGGTGATCCCGCCACCGCGCCCTCCGTGGACGGAGCAGCGCCGGTTAGGTTGGCAATGACAACGAGAGGCGGCCGCCGGGCAGCCGGCGGCGCACTGGCGAGAGGTGCCCGACCATGCGGGTGAATGTCGACCGGGACCGCTGCTGCAGCTCCGGGATGTGCGTCACGAACGTTCCCGAGGTCTTCGACCAGGACGACCACGACAGCCTGGTGAGACTCCGTCAGACCTCCTTCCGGCCGGACCAGTTCGACGATCTCAGACTGGCCGCCCAGCTCTGCCCGGGCGGTGCGATCACCGTGGTCGAGGACGGGCCCGCACAGGCCGAGTAGGCCGGGAGGCCGAGGCCGGGCCGTTCCGGACACCCCGGCCGGCCCCTGACCGACGTCCGGTCACCACACCACCCCCACCGGAGAACCATCGCGACGCAAGGAGACCCCGCCTTGACGAGCACGCCCACCGTCCCCGCCGTCCCGCTCCCGGCCCGGCACTCCGCCGGCTGCCCGTTCGGCCCGCCGCCCGCGTACACCGAGGCCGCCGCGAGCGCCCCGCTGACCCGCGGCGATCTGCCCGGCGGCGATTCCTGCTGGCTGGCCACCGGCTACGCCGAGGTCCGCACCATCCTGTCCGACCGCCGGTTCAGCGCCGACATACGCCACCCCTCCTTCCCGCTGCTGGTCGCCGGCGACCGGGAGCAGATCACCGATACCCCGAGCTTCCTGAACCTGGACGACCCCGAGCACGCCCGGCTGCGCCGCATGGTCACCGGGGACTTCCTGGTCAAACGGGTCCAGGCGATGCGCCCGGACATCCAGCGGATCGTGGACGAGGCGCTGGACGCCATGACCGATGGCCGCACCGAGGCCGACCTGGTCGCCGACTTCGCGCTGCCCGTCCCCTCCCTGGTGATCTGCCTGCTGCTCGGCGTCCCCTACGAGGACCACGAGTTCTTCCAGGGCGTCGGCCGGACGCTGCTCAGCAACGCCAAAACGATCGAGCAGCGCCTGGCGGCCCGGGACGAGATGCTGGAGTACCTGGAGGGGCTGGCGACCCGCAAGCGGGCGGAGCCGCGGGACGACATCATCAGCCGGCTCGCCGTCCGGGACGACCTCACCCCGCGCGAGGTCGCCAGCACCGGCATCCTGCTGCTGATCGCCGGGCACGAGACGACCGCGAACATGATCTCGCTCTCCACCGCCCTGCTGCTGGACCGGCCCGAGCAGATCGCCAGGCTGGCCGACCCGGCCGCCCTGCCCGGCGCGGTGGAGGAGCTGCTGCGCCACCTCACCATCGTCCACACCGGGGTGGCCCGGCTGGCCCTGGAGGACGTGGAACTGGGCGGCACCACGGTCCGCGCCGGGGAGGGCGTGATCGCGATGCTCTCCACCGCCAACCGGGACGAGGAGGTGTTCGGCGGCGCCGACCGGCTGCCGGTCGACGAGCTGGACCTGGACCGGGACGCCCGGCGGCACCTGGCCTTCGGCTTCGGCGTGCACCAGTGCCTCGGCCAGCCGCTCGCCCGCGCCGAACTGCAGATCGCGCTGGCCACGCTGTTCCGGCGGCTGCCCGGGCTGCGGCTGACCGTCCCCCGCGACGAGCTGGCGTTCCGCACCGACTCGTTCATCTACGGCATGCGGTCACTGCCCGTCGCCTGGTGACGACCGGGCGAGGTCCGGGCGAGGTCCGCGGAGGCCCGCGGAGGCCCGCCGGGTCACCCGGCTGGCCCCGACGCCGGGGCGGAGGCAGGCTGGAGGGGCGAAGAGACACCTCCGGTCCTGCCGCGCCCGCGACCCCGCGCGCCGGGACCGGCCGAGGAGACGGAGCCCGCGATGACCGACATGAGCGACCGGTCCAAGGTGAGCACCGAGGACGACGAGGACGTCCGCGCCGCGGACCCCGAGGAGGGCATCCCCTCGATGCAGAACCTGCACGCGCAGGACACCTCCCAGGCGGAGGGCGCCCCCATGCTGGACGAACCCGGCCAACCCGACTGAACCGTCCGCCGTACCGACTCGACCGCCCGGTGGGACCGGGCGGTCGCCGTGACCGCGGGTGTCGCTGCTCCGGCGGCGGGCCACCCGCGGGGGAGGATAGGCGCATGACCGAACACGACCAAGGCAACCGCCAGGCCCGGCCGTCCGCGGACCCGCGCACGTCGTGGGCGACCTGGACCACCCAATCGATCATCAGCGGCCCCGGTGGGGTGACCACCACCGAGGTCGGCCCCATCTCCGGCGACCTCACCGTGCACACCACCTGGGTGGACGGCGAGGCGAGGCTGACCGTCCAGTACACCGGCGCGCTGGACTGGTACACGGTCGCCGGCAGCCCGGTGCCGGCACACGACGAGAGCACCGCGCGGGCGATCCACCAGGCGATGGTGAACGGCGTCAAGGCCGGCCGGGGCGCGGGTGCCCCGGCCCCGCCGAAGCCGTAGCGTCTGTCTTCAAACTCCCGTCGTCCGCCCGGAGGGCGGGCGGGGCGGCGTTGGGGTGCGTGCATCGCAAGGCGGAGGAGGGCGCCACTGCGGTGGTGGCACTCCCGGCAGCTCCAGGAGGAACGGCAGGACGACGGCGCGCCCCGGACCGGTCCCGGGCGCGCCGTCCTGCTCCTCGCCGCTACGGAGCCTTCCCGTCGGCCTCCACCGCCCCGCCCTTCGGCACCGCCCCGCCCTTCGGCACCGCCCCGCCCTTCGGCACCGCCCCGCCCTTCGGCACCGGCGCGGCCTCGGCCCAGTAGCCGCCGTCCGCCGGGCGGCGCCCGCGCAGGTCCGCCCGCACCTCGCCGGCCAGCCGGCGGGTGTCGCGGCGGTTCATGGTCGCGCCGATGCCGGCGCCGACCAGCAGCGGTATCACCGCCGGCAGGTGGCGCAGCGAGCTGCGGGTCAGCCGGCGGCGGACCTGCTGGCGCACCTCCGAGCTGATCGCCAGCGCGGCGAAGCCGGCGGGCCGCACCAGCAGGTTCGCGTCGATCCCCCGGCGGTTGGCCCAGGCGCCGAGGTAGGCGCCGGTCCGCTGGGTGGCGCCGCCCTGCGCCGGAGTGCCGTAGACCTCGTGCAGCTCGGCGATCAGCTTGATCTCCACGGCCGCCACCGCGAGCGTCTCGGCGGCGATCTCCAGCGGCATCGCGGGCGGCACCGGCAGCATCGCCGCCGCGCCGACGCCCGCGCCGAGCGCGCTGGAGGCCCGGACGGCGCCGGTGACCAGCAGGTCGGCCAGCTGCTCCGGGAAGGCCGCGTCCGGGTGCTGCGCCCGCAGGGTGGCGAGGTCGCGCACCGGGATCCGGGGCGCGGTCCGCACCAGCTGTTCGGTCAGGGCCCGGCCGCCGTACGCGGCGCCCTTGGCCGTTCCCCTGGCGGCGGCCCGCCCGCCGTGGCCGAGCAGCCGGGCGGTGTGCAGCACCACGGCCCGGCCGCGGCCGCGCTGCTTCGCGGCGTACTCGGCGACCGGGCCGACGGGCTGCTCGGACTCCTCGACCAGTTCGGCGAGCTGCTCGCTCAGATCGGGCTCGGGAGCCGGCCGGGAGCGGCCCGGCCTGCGGAAGACTGCCATGGGAACCCGGTACCCCTTTCGCGACGACGGCACCGCCCTGGGGGGCCTACTCGGCGACCTCCACCCCGTGCCAGAAGGCGATCCGGCCGCGCACGTGCTCGGCCCCGGGCTCGGGGTCGGCGTAGAACCAGGCGGCGTCCGGGTTGGTCCGCCCGTCCACCTCCAGGGTGTGGTAGCCGGCGGTGCCCTTCCAGCCGCACACCGTGGTGGTGTCCGAGGGGCGCAGGTACTCGGTGCGCACCGCCTCGGCCGGGAAGTAGTGATTGCCCTCGACGACGACGGTGTCGTCGCTCTCGGCGATGACGACGCCCTGCCAACTCGCTGTGGTCATACGGCGATTGTTCCCGACCACGGGCGGCCTCACCCCTTCCGTGTTCCGGGCGGTCCGGCTGCGGCCGGGCGGCGCCGGTCAGGTCAGCGGGTGGGCGTGCACCGGCACGTGCGGACTCTGGTGGCCGCCGCTGGCGAGCATCCGGACCTCGCCGGCGGCGCTGATCTCGGCCCGGACGATGCCGCTCTCGTCCTCGTACACCGGGTGGCCGCCCGGCCCGCTCGCGTCGGTGCGGGTGACCACCACGACGTCCTGCGGGGCCTGGGTGCCCGGGGTCCCGGGGAAGGTGAGGGCGTAACGCTCGGCGGGTTTCATCACACCTGCTCCTGCCTACCCGGCGACCTCGGCCGGCACGGCGGCCCGCGTGTGCGGGCCGCGGACCTCCAGCTCCGCGAGCAGCCGGGCGGTGGCCTCCGCGACCGCCTCCACCGCCCGGTCGAAGGCCTCCCGGTTGTGCGCCGCGGGGGCGCGGAACCCGGACACCTTGCGGACGTACTGGAGCGCGGCGGCGTGGAAGTCCTCCTCGTCGGCGTCGGGCGTGACGGGGGGTCGCAGCGTCTTGATGTTGCGGCACATGCTCCCAGTCTCGCGCGCGGGAGCCGTGTCGGCGACCCCCTTTCGTCACACGCACCTCACAGCGCCGTCATCCGGCCGGATTAGGATGCCGGACGAACGAATTCGTCCCACCGCCGTCCCACCTCCGTTCCACCTTCCTCCCGCCGCGCGCTTCCCCGGTCCGTCGGCATCACTCCGGAGTCACCCCCTTGCCTCTCGCGCTGCTCGCGCTGGCCGTCACCGCGTTCGCCATCGGAACCACCGAGTTCGCCGCCATGGGGCTGCTCCCCCAGGTCGCCGACAGCCTCCACGTCTCCATCCCGCAGGCGGGCTGGCTGATCTCGGCGTACGCCCTGGGGGTGGTGGTCGGTGCGCCGCTGCTGACCGCGCTGGCCGCCGGGCGGCCCCGCAAGGCGGTGCTGGTGGCGCTGGCCGGACTGTTCGCGACCGGCAACCTGCTGTGCGCGGTGGCGCCGGACTTCTGGACCCTGGCCGCCGCCCGGCTGATCACCGGGCTGCCGCACGGCGCCTTCTTCGGGGCGGGCGCGGTGGCGGCGGCCGAGCTGGTCGCACCGGACCGCCGGGCCCGGGCGGTGGCCGTGATGTTCTCCGGCCTGACCGTCGCCAACATCGTCGGCGTCCCGGCCGCGACCCTGCTCGGCCAGCACCTGGGCTGGCGGGCGACCATGCTGGTGGTCGTGCTGATCGCGGCCGCCGGGACGCTCGCCATCGCCCGGCTGGTGCCCGCGCTGCCCTCCCCCGGCCAGTCCGGGCTCCGGAACGAGCTGCGGGCCTTCCGCAGCGGGCAGCTCTGGCTGGCGCTGGCCACCGTGGTGTTCGGCTGCGGCGGCTTCTTCGCCTGCTACAGCTACATCGCCCCGCTGCTCACCAACGTCTCCGGCTACGCCACCGGCTCGGTGACCCTGGTGCTCGCACTGTTCGGCGTCGGCATGACGATCGGCAACGTGCTGGGCGGGTTCGCCGCCGACCGGGCGCTGCGGCCCACCGTGTGCGCGGCCTTCGTGCTGCTCTCCGCCACCCTGGCACTGTTCGCGGTGACCGCGCACGCCCGCTGGTCGGCGGCCGTCACGGTGGTGCTGATCGGGCTGTTCGGCTTCGCGATCGTGCCGGCCGTGCAGACCCTGGTGCTCCGGAAGGCTCGCAGCGCGCCGACCCTCGCCTCGGCGACGGTCCAGGGCGCCTTCAACCTGGCCAACGCCCAGGGCGCGTACTTCGGCGGGCTGGCGCTGGACGCCGGGCTCGGCTGGACCGCCCCGACGCTGGTCGGCGCGGTCCTGGCCGCCGCGGGGACGCTGATCGCGGTGCTCGCCTGGGTGGTCGACCGCCGCCGGCCCGCCCCCGTGACGACGGAACCGGCGGCGGCCGCGATGACCACCGCCTAGCACGGGCCCGGTGTCTCCCGGTGGGCCTCATATCTCCCGGTGGGCCTCGGCGAGCAGCTGGTAGCCGGCGCCGTTGGCCCTGATGCCCGCCTTCTCGTCCTCGGTCAGCTCCCGGCGGACCCTGGCCGGGACGCCGGCGACCAGCGAGCCGGGCGGGACGACCATGCCCTGCGGCACCACCGCGCCGGCCGCGACCAGCGAGCCGGTGCCGATCCGGGCGCCGTTGAGCACGGTGGCGTTCATGCCCACCAGCACGTCGTCCTCGACGGTGCAGCCGTGCAGCACGGCGTTGTGGCCGACCGAGATCCGCTCGCCGACCACCAGCGGGAAGCCGGGGTCGGCGTGCAGGGTGCAGTTGTCCTGGATGTTGCTGCCCGCGCCGACGCTGATCGACTCGGCGTCACCGCGCAGCACCGCGCCGTACCAGACACCGGCGCCGGCGGCGACGGTCACGTCCCCGACCACGACGGCGTTCGGCGCCACGAAGGCGCCCGGGTCGACGGCGGGCACCCTGCCCCCGACGGCGGCGATCAGCGGCTCTGCCATGTCTCGTCCTCCTGGTGACGGTGGGCCGTTCGCCCGCCGGTCAGCGTAGGGGGTCGGTCACGGCGCCGTGCGGGCGAGGTCGGTTCCGGCGGCCACCGGCCGGGGTCGGTCATCCCGGCGAGGGCGGCGTCGGCGGCCTCCCAGTCGGCGCGGCCCGGAGTGCGGGCCCCGACTTCTGACACCCTGTCATGGTTTCTGCCGCCGGTCCTCGGCCTGGGGGCGGGGTCCGACCCGGAGCGAACCCGGGACGGCCCCGGAGCCGTACCCCGGGACGGCTCGGGGTACGGCTCCGGGAACGCCGGCCGGAACGGCTCCGGCGCGCGTCAGGCGAGCGGCGCCTTGGTGCGCAGGACCTCGACGAAGGCGCGCAGCCACCCCGGGTGGTCGGGCCAGGCGCGGGCCGAGACGACCGTGCCGTCCACCACGGCCTCGCCGTCCACGAACTCGGCGCCCGCCGCCTTGATGTCCGGGGCCAGCGCCGGGTAGGCCGAGGTGCGGCGGCCGTTCAGCACGCCGGCGGCGGCGGTGATCAGCGGGCCGTGGCAGATCTGGGCGACGGGCTTGTCCTCGGCGAAGAAGTGCTGCGCGATCCGCTGCACGTCCGGGTCGTTGCGCAGGTACTCGGGGGCGCGGCCGCCGGGGATGACCAGGGCCACGTAGTCGGCCGGGTCGACGTCGGCGAGGGCCACGTCGGCGGGCCAGGTGTAGCCGGGCTTCTCGGTGTAGGTGTCGAACCCCTCGACGAAGTCGTGCACCACGAACTGGAGGCGCTTCTTCGTCGGGGCCGCGATGTCGACCTGGTAGCCCTCCTCGCGCAGCCGCTGGTACGGGTAGAACACCTCCAGTGACTCGGCGGCGTCCCCGGTGACGAGCAGGATCTTCGATGTCATCGCCGACATCCCTCCACGTGGTCGAGCCTCAGGTCGGGTACGGGCGCCGGGCGGTGGCAGCCGGCCCGGGCCCGGTCCAACCTCCCGTACCGGGGTCACCGTTGGCAACGGGGCGCACCGGGCGCGCAACGGCGCATACGGACGTGCGCGCGCCGGTTACGGGGAGTGCGCGCCGGTGGGACGCCCGGCTGCGGAGGCCGGCGGCCCGGGTCCTAGACTCCTGCTGCCTGTGACCGTCCCCCTCCCGGAGAAGCCCATGCCCGACCGCACCACCCACCTCGTCCTGCCCGGCTACCAGAACTCCGGCCCCGAGCACTGGCAGACCCGCTGGGAGGCGGCCGAGCCGGACTCCTTCCGCCGGGTCGAACAGGCGGACTGGGACCACCCGGAGCGGACGGACTGGGTGGCCCGGGTGGACGCGGCGGTGGCCGCCGCCCGGGGCCCGGTGGTACTGGTCGCCCACAGCCTGGGCTGCGTCACGGCGGCCCACTGGGCGGCCACCGCCGCCGCCGGGCGGACCGCCGCCGTCCGGGGCGCGCTGCTGGTGGCCCCGGCGGACGTCGACACCGCCGAGGTCCCGGAGCTGGTGGGCTTCCGCCCGGTGGCACTGGAGCCCTTGCCGTTCCCGGCCGTGGTGGTCTCCTCGACCGACGACCCGTGGGTCTCCCCCGAGCGGGCCCGCGCGTTCGCCGCCGCCTGGGGCGCCCGGTACGTCGAGCCGGGCGCGTACGGGCACCTCAACTCCGACTCCGGACTGGGCGACTGGCCGGAGGGCCGGAAGCTGCTCGCCGAGCTGTGACCGCGACCACGGGGGAACGGGGAACGGGGGCGGAGGGACGATGAACCGGGGGACGACGAACCGACGCACGTCCCGGTCCAGGCGCGTCCTGGTCCGGCTGCTGGCGGCCGGCGGGCTGGCCGCCGTGCTGCTCTACACCGAGGGGCAGTGGGAGAGCCGGTCGGGCGGGCGGATGCTGGTGGCCGACCTGTTCAACCGGCCGGAGCTGCTGCTCGGCGGCGCGCTGGCGGCGCTGATCGCGGCCGCCTGGCTGGGCGACCTGCGCGCCGCGGTGCGGACGGCCACCCGGACCGTCACGGTGACCGCCGGGGTGGTGTTCCTGCTCGGCGTGGTGGCCGCGCACAAGGTGTCGGCGGCCGAGACCCGCAGCCGGGAGGACGCCCCGGCCGGGGCCGAGCGCGCCCTGGTGGTGGTGCACCGCTCGTACGCCACCGGGCCGGAGTCGGGCGAGCACTGGCAGGTGCTGCTGGAGAGCGGTGAGGGCTGGTCGGCCCGGCGCTGGTCGCTGGCGGACGTCGGCAGGGACCAGGGCGACGCCCGGCTGGTGGAGGCGAGCTGGACCGGGCGGGAGCAGATCACCGTGGTGACCGACTCCTATCGGCGGGTGTTCAACCTCGACCAGGACAGCGGGGAGCCGGTCGCGGCGCGGTAGCCCGGCCCGACCCGAGGCCGTCGCCCGTCGCCCGTCGCCCGTCGCCCGTCGCCCGTGGGCAGCTGGGCAGCTGGGCAGCTGGGCGTCACTGCTCCGTCATGTGCGCGATCATCTGCTCCCGGACCCGGTCGAGGTGGCGGGCCATGACCTCGGCGGCGCGGTCGGCCCGGCCCTCGGCGACGGCCTCCGCGAGGTGCTCGTGGTCGGCTATCGAGGCCTCGGTGTGCGAGGCCGGCACGTTGTGCCGGCTGCGGAGCACCGCGATCTGCTGGTGCACGCGCTCCACCTGTTCGGCGATCCGGGGGCTGCGGGCCGCGTCGAGCAGCGCCTGGTGGAAGTCGAGACTGCTGCGGTGGGCGAACCGGCGGCCCCCGGTCATCAGCTTCCTCGACTGTTCGCACGCCCGGCGCAGGGCCGTGACGTCCTTGCGGTCGCGCCGCTCGGCGGCCAGGCGCGCGGCGGCGGTCTCCAGCGCGGACCGCAGCTCGAACAGGGCCTCGACCTCCCGCGGGCCGGCCTCGAAGACGACGGCGCCCTTGTTGGGCACGTGCACGAGCAGGCCCTCGCTGACGAGCTGCCGGATGGCCTCGCGCAGCGGTCCCCTGCTGATGCCCAGCTCGCGGGCGACCTCCACCTCGTTGATCCGGGTTCCGGACGGGATCTCGCCGGTGAGGACGCGCTCGCGGAGCGTGCCCACGAGCTGGCCCGCCAGGCCGCGCCGGAGGGTCTCTGGCATGGGTGGTGTCCGTCCGTTCGGGACTGGCCGCCGCTGTCGTCCGGCCAGGTCGGGGGGTGTGCCCGGGGTGATGGGCCGGAGCGCCGTGGCGTCGGCGGCCGACGGTGGCACAGGGCCGCGTCCGAGTATGTCAGCACCCGGCGGGGGCATCGGCGCGGACCACGTTAAAGTGATAACTGTTGACACTTCGAGTCGTCCTTTCGGCCGTGGGGCCGAAGAGAGGGGAATGCGCTGTGCACGCGATGGTGGCGGAGGTGTGGCGAGGTGACTTCCTGGAGTCGGTGCACCACGGGACGGTCCTCGCACTCGGTCCTGACGGGCGGACGGTGCTGAGCCTCGGCGAGACCGACCGCCCGATGTACCCCCGGTCGTCCAACAAGCCGCTCCAGGCCCTCGGCATGCTGCGTGCCGGACTCGACCTGGACGGCGAACTGCTGGCCCTGGCCTGCGCCAGCCACTCCGGCGAGGCCTTCCACCTCGACGGCGTCCGCGAGATCCTCGGGGGCGCCGGCCTCAACACCAGCGCTCTGCGGTGCACGGCCGCGCTGCCCATCGGGGAAGCCGCACTGCGGGACCACCTGGCGGCCGGCGGCGGCCCCACTCCGCTGACGATGAACTGCTCGGGCAAGCACGCCGCGATGCTCGCCACCTGCGTCGCCAACGGCTGGGACACGGCCACCTACCTCGACCCCGGCCATCCCCTGCAGCGGGCCCTGCGGGACACCGTCGAGGACCTGGCCGGCGAGAAGGTCGCCGCGACCGGCGTGGACGGCTGCGGAGCCCCCCTGTTCGCCATCGGCTACCGCGGCCTGGCCCGGGCCTTCGCCGCACTGGCGACGGGCCCCGCCGGGTCACCGGAACGGCGGGTCGCCCGGGCGATGAACCAGCACGCCGAGTACGTCGGCGGGACCGGTCGGGACGTGACCCGCCTGATGCGCGCGCTTCCCGGCTCGGTCGCCAAGGACGGCGCGGAAGGGGTCTACGCCCTGGCGCTCCCCGACGGCTCCGCCGTCGCGCTCAAGATCGCGGACGGCTCCACCCGGGCCCGTCCCGTGGTGCTGGCCGCCGCGCTGCGACGGCTCGGCGTCCCGGTGGACACCGACGACACCCTCGCCGAACTGGCCGTCGTCCCCGTCCTCGGACACGGCGAACCGGTCGGCGCGGTGCGCCCGGCCCGGGCGCTCCTGGACGGTTCGCCGCTCCGGCCCACCCAGCCCGGCGCCACCGAGCCCGGCGCCACCGCCCCGACGGCCTGACGGCCTGCCGCCGCCCGGACGCACGGCGGAACCCCCGTCCGCCCGCGCGCCGCGGCCCCGCACGAGTACGGGTACTCGGGCGGGGCCGGGCGGCTCACCGGTCCTCGGGGTCCGCGGTGCCGGGCGGGGCGAAGGGCCCGGTGCGGCCGGGGGTCGGGGTGCCCCCGCGCGGCCTGCCGGTGTTCCCCGGGCCGCCGGTGGCGGGGGCGCCGGTGCAGGTGGCCGAGCCCGGCGTGCCGCCGGGGGTGGGGCAGTTGGTGTCCCGCCGCACCGGGTCCGGGATGTAGACGGTGGTGAAGTCCTTCTCCGGCATGTTCCGCACCGCGTCGCTCATCGCCTGCTGCCAGATCGGGCCGGGGCCGGTGGCGCCGAAGACCTCGGCCTGGTACTTGCCGCCGATCCGGATGTTGCGCATCGGCACCTTGGTGCCGGGGCTGCCCAGCCAGACCGAGCCCGCCAGGTTGCCCGTGTAGCCGGTGAACCAGGCCGACTTCTTCTCGTCCGTCGTCCCGGTCTTGCCGGCGATCTGGCGGCGGTCGTCCAGGCCGAGGTCCCGCGCGGTACCGCCCTTCTCGGTCACCCCGAGCAGCACGCTGTTGATCACGTCGGCGGTGTCCTCGGACATCGCCGGGGTGCACCGGACCTGGGGCACCGGGACGTCGGCGCCGTCCACCGTGGTGATCCGGTTGATCGCCATCGGCGCGCAGTAGGTGCCCCGGGCGGCGAAGGTCGCGTACACGTTGGCCATGGTCAGCGGGCTGACCTCCTGGGTGCCGAGGCCGAGCGCCGGCACCTCCTGCAGCGCCGAGCCGTCGGCCTTGCCCTCCATGCCCAGCTTGTTGGCCATCTGCTTGACGGCGCAGAGGCCGATCTCCTGCTCCATCTGCACGAAGTAGGTGTTCACGGAGAGCGCCATGGCCTGCTTGAGCTCGTACGGGCCGACCTCGGAGGTGCTCTCGTTGGGGATGGTCCCCTCCTTCTTCCCCTTGCTGAGGTTCTTCCAGGTGCCGTCGCAGGTCCGCATCGTCGGCCAGTCCATCCGGTTGGGCGAGTCGTACCGCTGGGTCGGCGACAGCCCGGCCTCCAGGGCGGCGGCGGCCACGATCGGCTTGAAGTTGGAGCCGGGCTGGAAGCCGATGCCGCCGCCCATCGCCGCGTCCACGTTGTAGTTGACGACGGTCTCGTTCTTCTCCTTGGCCAGGCCGTACGGGCGGGTCTGCGCCATCGCCAGGATCTTGCCGCTGCCGGGCTCGACCATCGTCATCGCGGCCGAGACCGGGTCGGTGACGTACACCTTGGTGGAGACGGCGTTCTGGGCCGCGGCCTGCTTTTCCGGGTCCAGCGTGGTGTAGATGTTCAGGCCGCCGGTGTCCCACAGCTTCTTGCGCTCCGCCGTGCTCTTGCCGAACGCCGGGTCCTGCTTGACCACGTGGCGCACGTAGTCGCAGAAGAAGCCCATCCCGGCCTGGGCGGTGATGCAACCGTTGCGCGGATCCTTGTAGTTGAGGCCGAGCGGGGCTGCCTTCGCCTCCCTGGCCTGCTCCGCGGTGATGTGCTTGTTCTCCACCATCTTGTCGATGACGGTGTCGCGGCGCTTCTGGGCGGCCACCGGGTGCAGCTTCGGGTCGTACTGGGACGGGTTCTGCACCAGCCCGGCGAGCATCGCCGCCTCGGGCAGGACGAGGTCCTTGGCGTCCTTGCCGAAGTAGCGCTGGGAGGCGGCCTGGATGCCGTACGCCTGGTGGCCGTAGAAGGTGATGTTGAGGTAGTTGGTGAGGATCTGCTCCTTGGTCAGGTCCTCCTCCAGCTTGATCGCGTACCGGAGTTCCTGGATCTTGCGGCCGAGCGTCTTGCGCTGCGCCTCGCGCACCGCGTCCGGGTCGTCCCCGGCCTTCTCGACGTTGACGTTCTTCACGTACTGCTGGGTCAGCGTGGAGGCGCCCTGGACGGCGGCTCCGCTCTCCGCGTTCTTGGTGATCGCGCGCAGGATGCCCTTGAGGTCGACGGCGCCGTGCTCGTAGAACCGGGCGTCCTCGATGTCGACCTGCGCCGTACGGATCAGCGGGGACATCTGGTCGGCGGGTATGACGGTCCGGTCGCGCTCGTACACCTTGGCGATCAGACCGCCGTTGGCGTCGAAGATCTGGGTCGCCTGGCTCAGCGGCGGAGTCTTGAAGTCGTCGGGGATGCTCTCGAAGCCCTCGGCGCCGTTCTTCGCCCCGAGTCCGACCGCCCCGGCCGCCGGGAGGATCAGGCCCGCCAGCAGGATGCCGCCCAGCACGCTGGCGCCGAGGAAGGTGGCCGCGTGGCCCAGGATGCCGAGCGGGGTCTCGCGGCGCCTCGGGCGCGGCACCCAGGTGTCGCCCGGGTCCGAGGCGGCGGGTATGCGGCTCTTCGGTGACATAGATCGAACATTACGGCCGTCAACAGGCCGTGGGGGGCGGGTGCCGGCGAAGGATTGTCACAAAATCGCGACGGATTCGACTCATTCCCGAGGGCCGAACGGGCGTGCACGCAGGAACAAGGGCCGTTCGTCCACGGCCCGTTGCCCCCGCGCGCTGCGTCCCGTGCCTGTCCGGCCCTACCCGCCCGGCCTTCCCCGCCCGGTCTTCACCGGCTCGGCCGGCGCCGCTCGGGCCGCGGCGCTCAGCCCGCCGGGCAGAAGACGTCCCGGGCCGGGCGGCGGCCGGTGACCAGGTAGTCCGTCACCACCTGGTCACCACAGGCGTTCCCGTTGGCCCGGTACACGTCGTGGCCGCCCGAGTCCACCGCCACCATCCGTGCCCGGTCCCCGAAGGCCGCCCGCAGCTTGAGCGCACCGGCGTACGGCGTCGCGGGGTCGCGCAGGTTCTGCGTGAGCAGCACGTTGGCCGGGCCGCGGTCGGTCACCCGCACCGGCGGCTCGGCGGGCGCGAACGGCCAGAAAGCACAGGGCATCACGTTCACCGGCAGGCCGGCGGTGAGCGGACGGGCGGCGCGGTCCGCGGTGACGGCCTTGGCGTAGCTCGCCGGGTCGGTGGGCCACTTGACGTCGTTGCAGAGGGTGCCGACCGAGACGGCGAGGGTGTTCTGCACCGCCTGCAGCTCCCGCTCGCCCAGCTTGGGCGGGGCGGGCAGCGGAGCCCGGCCGAGACCGGCCAGCATCAGCCGGGCGAGGACCGGGAACTTCGCGTCCGCGTACATGCTCTCCAGCAGGGTCTCGCGCAGCACGTTGCCGTTCAGCTCCGCCGGGTTGGCGCCCTCCCAGGGCAGCGGGGCCCGGTCGAGGCGGGCGGCGAGGTCGAGGAAGAGCGGGCGGACCTCCTCGGGGGTGTCCGCGACCCGGTCCGGGTTGTCCGGGGCCGACGCCCAGGCGGCGAAGTCGGGGAAGCGGTCCTCCACGCCCCGGCCGTAGTTGTCCAGCCAGCCGCGCCCGACCCGGGTCGGGTCCGGGTCGTCGTTGCTGTCCAGCACGATCCGGTCGGTGCGCTCGGGGAACATGGTGGCGTAGACCGCGCCCGCGTAGGTGCCGTACGAGACGCCCCACACGGAGAGGCGGCGCTCGCCGAGGGCGCGGCGGACGCTGTCGATGTCGCGGGCCTCGTTGGCGGTGGAGATGCTGCGCAGCACCGGGCCGCCGTTGCGCGCGCAGGTCTCGGCGACGCGGCGGGCGGTGGCCAGGTTCCCGTCGATCGAGCCGTCGGCGGCCGGCCAGGGACGCACCTTGACCATCGACAGGTCGGCGGTGTCCAGTGCGCAGCTGACCGGGGTGGAACGGCCGACGCCGCGCGGGTCGAAGCCGATCACGTCGTAGCGGTCCCGGACAGACTGCGGCAGGTGCCCCGCCATGCCGTGGACGAGGTCGAGGCTGGAGCCGCCCGGTCCGCCGGGGACGGCCAGCAGCACGCCGCGGCGGAGGCCGGGATCGGCGGCGGTGATCCGGGAGACGGCGAGGGTGATGCGGGGGCCGTTCGGGTCGGCGTAGTCCAGCGGGACGGTGACCTCGGCGCAGCGCTGGGGGCTGTCGGCCGGGGCGTCCGGACAGGCCGTCCAGGCCAGGCCGTCCCTTCCGGGCGGTGCGGTGCCGGCCGCGCCGGCGGGCAGGGCGCTCAGCGCGGTCATGGCGAGGGCGGCGGCCGCGGTGACCGCGGCGGTGATGGTACGGGTGGGCTTCGTCATGCCCAAGAGTCTGCTGCGGCACGGGACTTGGTCCCATCCGGACAGCGGGCCGGTCGGGGGTGGGGAAATCCCCCGGGGACGGGGTGGAGACCGCCGTCGGTCGCGGTCTCCAGCCGTGGAGGGTGGGGGCGGTGGGCGGGGCCGGTTTCGCCGGGCCGGTTCGCCGAGCCGGGTTCGCCGGGCCTGTTCGCTCAGAGGCCGAGCAGGCCCGGGTCGGTGGCCAGGGCGCGCAGCGGCTCGCGCGGGTCGGCGACCAGCCTGCGCTCCGTCAGGTCGAGGATGCCGCCGACGCCGGTGATCTCGGCGGCCAGCACGCCGTCCTCGCGGACCAGCCGCTGCACCAGCTGGAAGGTCTTGCCCTCCCGCCAGGTGAACGAGCAGCCCACCTCCACCGAGTCTCCCGCGCGCAGCTCCCGCAGGTACTTGACCGTGGTCTCCAGGACGACCGGGCCGACCCCCTCGGCGACCAGGTCCGCCTGGCGGATCCCGGCCGCCCGGAGGTACTCCCAGCGGGCGTGCTCGGCGTACTGGAGGTAGACCGCCTGGTTGAGGTGACCCTGGGAGTCGGTCTCGTACCCGCGGACGGTGATGCGTGTGGTGAAGTCCTGATCACTCATGCCCGCACGCTACTCCGGGCCGCGGGCGTGCCACCTCGTGTCCTGCGTCACGCCGTCACGCCGCCGGGTCCGGCCTCTCCGGGATCATCCGGTCAGGACGTCCAGCACCGGCGTGAGGGCGTCCGGGCGCCGGTCGACGGGCAGGTGCTCGACGGGGTGGAAGCCGCAGCCGAGCGCGGTCGCACCGCCGTCGCAGGTACGGTCGTCGCCGACCATCAGGACGTCGGCCGGAGCGAGCCCGAGCCGCTCGCAGGCGATCTCGAAGATCACCGGATCGGGCTTCTGCGCGCCGACCTCGTACGACAGCACGTAGACGTCGACCAGTTCCGCCAGGCCGTACGCGCGGAAGACCGGCCGCAGGTCCCAGCCGATGTTGCTCACCACCGCGACCGGCACGCCCCGGCGGCGCAGCTCGCGCAGCACGGCGGCGGTGTCCGGGTACGGCCGCCAGTTCGCGGGCGCCCAGTGGGACTCGTAGAGGGCGTCCACGTCGAGGGCGGCGGGCGGCTCGGCGTCGCGGGTCAGCGCGGTGTACGCGGCCCGGTGCAGCTCCGGGGTCAAGTCCCGGGTGTCCCACGCCGGCTGGACCTCCGGCCGGATCCGCCGCGGCGGCACCCCGCCGGGCAGGGCACCGAACTCCTCCAGCCGGGCCACCAGTTCGGCCTCCTCCCGGGCCGGCAGGACGAGGCCGGTGGCGGCGGTGTGGGCCGCCAGCCACTCGGCGGTGGGGACGACGCCGAAGAGGGTGCCGGAGAAATCGAACATCACGCCTTTGGTCATGGACCCCGAGCTTAGGGCGTGCCTTGTGGATCTTGTCGGATCAGGGCAGGGTGAGAATGCGCGGACCGTCCTCGGTGATGGCGACGGTGTGCTCGACGTGGGCGGCGCGGCTGCCGTCGACGGTGCGCAGGGTCCAGCCGTCCGGATCGGTGCGGTGGTCGTCGCGCCCGCCGGCCAGCAGCATCGGCTCGATCGCCAGCACCAGGCCGGGGCGCAGCGGGTAACCCCGCCCCGGGCGGCCCTCGTTGGCCACGTGCGGGTCCTCGTGCATCCGGCGGCCGATGCCGTGCCCGCCGTAGCCGTCCAGCAGGCCGTAGCGGCCGGCGCGGGCGACGGTGCCGATGGCATGGGCGATGTCCCCGGTCCGGTTGCCGACCACGGCGGCGGCGATGCCCGCTTCCAGGGCGCGCCGGGTGGTCTCGATCAGGGCGGTGTCCTCGGGGCGGGCGGTGCCGACGGTGAAGCTGACCGCCGAGTCCCCGGCCCAGCCGTCCAGGAGGGCGCCGCAGTCGATGCTCACCAGGTCGCCGTCGCGCAGCCGGTAGCCGTTCGGGATGCCGTGCACCACGGCGTCGTTCACCGAGGCGCAGATGACGGCCGGGAACGGGACGGGCGCGAAGGACGGGCGGTAGCCGAGGAACGGCGAGCCGGCCCCGGCGGCCTTGAGCACGCCCCGCGCCACCTCGTCCAGCTCCAGCAGGCTCACGCCGACCGCCGCCTGCTCCCGGACGGCCGCCAGCGCCTGCGCGACCACCCGTCCGGCCTCGCGCATCGCGGCCAGCCCGGCGTCCGACTTGAGTTCGACCATGGTGCTTCTCTCCTCTGGATCCAATTCTTATACCGGTATTTGTATCACGGTCGCGGGGCGTGGACGCCGGGCGGCGAGGGGGCCGTAGACTCGTCGGCATGGTGAGGACTCCGCTGACTTCGTGGGAGCGCGAGCGCGGCGAGCGCTTCGGGGCGCTGCTGCGGGAGGCGCGCGGCGAGCGCAGCATGGTCGAGGTGGCCGCGGCGGCCGGCGTCTCGGCCGAGACGCTGCGGAAGATCGAGACCGGCCGGGCGCCGACACCGTCCTTCTTCACCATCGCGGCGCTGGCCTTCGCGCTCGACCTGTCCATGGACGACCTGGCCGCCGCGTGCGCGCCCCCGGAGAGCGGCGAGGCGCTCTCCGCCTAGCGCACCCCTCCGCGGCGCCCGTACGCGGACCGTTAACATCCGGTGACGCGGCCTCCCGGATATTGTCACAATCAAAACTTGACGCGTTTATGCCACCGGACTAGCGTCGTCGTTCGTCGGCCTTCTCGGTTTTCACCGCCGAATCGATTTCCGAAGCCCTCCTCAAATCCCGTGATGATGTCGCTCGCGGGAATTTCGGTGTCCGTCGAAACGCGACGCGACACCGTCCGCCGAACGATCTTCATCGGTTTCCCCAGGAGCTGAAGACATGGTCGCCCCGCGCCCGATTCGCACGCCCAAGGAACTGCTCGCCCAGCAACTCGTCCCCGAGGAAGAATTCGCGACGATCACCGACGTCGCCAAGAAGTACGCCCTCAGCATCACTCCCGCCATGCGCGGGCGGATCGTCGAGCTCGACGATCCGGTCGCCCGTCAGTTCGTGCCCACCGGCCAGGAATTGATCTCCCTGCCGGAGGAGCGGGAGGACCCGATCGGCGACGACCCCTTCACCCCCGTCAAGGGCATCACCCACCGCTACCCGGACCGGGTACTGCTCAAGCCGGTGCTGGTGTGCCCCGTGTACTGCCGGTTCTGCTTCCGCCGGGAGGTCGTCGGCCCGGGCGACTCCATGCTGAAGGAGGGCCAGCTCGCCGCCGCCCTGGACTACATCCGCAGTCACCCGGAGATCTGGGAGGTGATCTTCACCGGGGGCGACCCGCTGATCATGTCCCCGAGCCGACTGCGGCCGATCCTGGCGGCGCTCGACGCGATCGAGCACGTCAAGGTGATCCGCTTCCACACCCGGGTGCCGGTGGTGGATCCGGACCGGGTGACCGAGGAACTGGTCGGGGCGCTCACCCTGGACACCCCGGTCTGGGTCGTCGTGCACACCAACCACAGCCAGGAGATCGGCCCCGGCGCGCGTCGCGCGCTGCGGCTGCTGGCCGGCTCCGGCATCCCGCTGGTCAGCCAGACGGTGCTGCTCAAGGGGGTCAACGACACCCCCGAGGCGCTGGAGGACCTGTTCCGCACCCTGATCGTGAACCGGGTCAAGCCGTACTACCTGCACCACGGCGACCTCGCCGTCGGCACCAGCCACTTCCGCACCACCATCGCGGAGGGGCAGGCGCTCGTCCGCCGGCTGCGCGGCCGGGTCTCGGGCATGTGCCAGCCGACGTACGTGCTCGACATCCCCGGCGGCCACGGCAAGGTGCCGATCGGCCCGGGCTACCTGAACGGCGACGGGACCGTGACCGACCCGTGGGGCATCACCCACACCTACCCGCCCCGGAGCAGCACGGACTGATCCTGCGGCAGTGCCCGGGGAGCCGACCGGCCGACCGGCCGGTCCGACGAGCGCCGAGCACTGAAACGACCGAGCACCGAGGACCGACCGCCCGACGCCGAAGGGAACCCACCGGCCCATGGTCACCGAACCCACCCCGTGCCGACCGGACTCCGCCCTCCCGACCCGCTCCCGGAGCTCCGCGACCGGCGTGATCGGCAACGCCGTCCGCCACCCGGGCGGAACGCTGACCCTGATCGGGGCCTCGGCGATCTGGGGCCTGTGGACCACCGCGGAGAAGTACGCCCTGCGCGGGCTCCCGGTCGTGACGGTGCTCGCCGTCTCCCTGGTCACCGCCGCCGCCCTGCCCTGGGCCCTCCTGCTCCGCCGGGGCCACCGGCGCCCGCCGCGCGACCAGCTGCGGCGGCTCGCCCTCCTCGGGCTGTTCGAGCCGATGGTCGGGTACGGGGCGATCGGGCTGGGGATGGCGCACATCGACGCGACCCAGGCCTCCGTCCTGCGCGGCTCGGAGGCCTGCTTCGTGGTCGCGCTGGCCGCGCTGGTCGGCCGCCGGGCACCCACGCCGCGCGCCGTCGGCGGCGTGGTGCTGGGCGCGGTGGGCATCGCGGCGCTGGGCGGCAGCCACGCCGTGTTCGGGCTCGGTACGGGGGACCTCCTCGTCCTGCTCGGCACGGTGGCGGCCGCGGCGGCCACCATCCTCACCGGACGGATCGTCCGGGACACCGATCCGCTGGTCGCCACGGCCTACCAGTTCGGCTTCGGGCTGCTGTTCACCGTGCCGCTGATCGCCGGTCAGTGGCTGCTGGGCGGCGGCCTGACCACCGGCGGGGCCCGCCCGCTGCACTGGCTGGTCGCGGCCGGGGTCTGCGGCGGCGGGCTGGCGGGCGCGTTCCTGATGTACAACCGCGCCGTGACCCGGACCCCGGTCACCACGGCGGGCGTGCTGCTGAACATCATCCCGGTGTTCGGGCTCGCCTTCGCGGTGCTGCTGCTGGGCGAGCGCATCGACGCCTGGCAGTACGGCGGGGCCGCGCTGATCCTGGCCGGGATCTTCCTCTTCTCCGAGGCGGACACGGCGTAGCGGCGGCCCCGACGGCGGCGGCCCGCCCCGCGCGCGGTGCGCGGG
>NZ_JBSHBN010000020.1:44593-78706 GCF_053612025.1 Kitasatospora sp. NPDC054768 | reverse complement strand
CCCCTTTACACGCAGAAGACGGAATACGCGATGCTCTGGTGTCTGGTGGGCTCGGATTTGTTTATAAGAGACCGGGTGTGGGGGCAGCGCACCGGCCGGACCGCCCCACAGGCGATCCGGCCGTTGCGCTCGGGGTCGGGCCGGTCAGCGCGGAGGCAGCAGGGCGGCGCCGGTCGCGGCCCGGACCTCCGCGAAGTCCACGCCCGGCGCCGTCTCCACTACCCGCAGCCCCTCCGGGGTCACGTCGATCACCGCGAGGTCGGTGACGATCCGGTTCACGACTCCGCGACCGGTCGCCGGAAGTGACAGCTCGTCGACGATCTTCGGGGAGCCGTCCCGGGCGGTGTGCTCCATCACCACGATCAGTCGGCGGGCCCCGTGCACCAGGTCCATCGCGCCGCCCATGCCCTTGACCATCTTGCCGGGGATCATCCAGTTGGCGAGGTCCCCGGTGGCCGACACCTGCATCGCGCCGAGTACCGAGACGTCGATCCGCCCGGCCCGGATCATGCCGAAGGAGAAGGCGGAGTCGAAGTACGAGGCGCCGGGGGCGACCGTCACCGTCTCCTTCCCGGCGTTGATCAGGTCGGCGTGCTCGGAGCCCTCCTCCGGGTACGGGCCGACGCCGAGGATGCCGTTCTCCGAGTGCAGCACCACCTCGACGTCCGGCGGGAGGTGGTTGGGGATCAGGGTGGGCAGGCCGATGCCCAGGTTCACGTACTGGCCGTCGCGCAACTCGCGGGCGGCGCGGGCGGCCAGGGCGTTGCGCGGGTCGAGGTCGAGGGCGGGGTCGGGGGCGGGTGCGGGTGTGGGTGCGGGCGAGGACGCGGAGGTGCGGGCGGAGGTGGGTGCCGGGGTGGGGGCGGTGGTCTCGGTGGGCATCGGGTCAGGCCTCCTGGAGTGCGGGGCGGACGGTGCGGCGCTCGATGCGGCGGTCCTCGGGGTCGGCGGCCACCACCCGGTCGACGTACACCCCGGGCAGGTGCACCGCGTCCGGGGGGAGCTCGCCGGGCTCGACGATCCGGTCCGCCTCGACCAGGGTGATCCGGCCCGCCGCCGCGCAGAGCGGGTTGAAGTTCCGGGCGGCGGCGTGGAACACGCAGTTGCCGTGCCGGTCCGCCACCTCGGCCCGGACCAGTGCGAAGTCCGCCGTGATCGCCTCCTCCAGCAGGTACCGGCGGCCGCCGAACTCCCGGACCTCCTTCGGCGGGGAGGCCAGGGCCACCGAGCCGTCGGCCGCGTAGCGCCAGGGCAGCCCGCCCTCCTCGACCTGGGTGCCGACCCCGGCCGGGGTGAAGAACGCGGGGATGCCGGCGCCACCCGCCCGCAGCCGCTCGGCCAGCGTGCCCTGAGGGGTCAGCTCCACCTCCAGCTCGCCGGAGAGGTACTGCCGGGCGAACTCCTTGTTCTCCCCGACGTACGAGGAGGTCATCCGGGCGATCCGGCCGGCCCGCAGCAGCAGGCCCAGCCCCCAGTCGTCCACCCCGCAGTTGTTCGACACCACCCGCAGTCCGGTGGTGCCGGAGTCGGCCAGGGCGCCGATCAGCGTGCTCGGGATGCCGCAGAGGCCGAAGCCGCCGACGGCCAGCACCGCGCCGTCGGGGATGTCCCCGACCGCGTCGGCGGGGGAGTCCAGGACCTTGTCCAAGGGATCACCTCATGAGGGAGTGGGAGGAGGGGAGTGGGAGGAGAGGGGAGGGGCGGAACGGCGGAACGGCGGGGCAGGGGAGGGGGCAGCGGGGCAGGAGGCGACGGGGAGCGGGGGAGGGACGGCCGGCGGGCCCGGGAACCGCGCGGAGCCCGTGGCCGTACCAGGCCGGGCTGGGGTCCTGCCTGGGCCGGACCGGGCGGGCACGCCGCTGGGGTGGCTGCCGCCGGACGGGCTCCGCGCCCCTCCACCGTCACCGGGCGGGGGCCGCCGCAACCATGGCGGCCACCCCCATGGGTGGGTGAGGAGTCGTGTCGAAAGGCCACACCCGGGAGCCCGGAGGGCGACGGAGGCCCGGCGGTATGTCGGCCGGAGCCACATCCGGACGGGCTGATGCGTCAACTGGGCACATGTCGCCACTCCCACCGCACACCTACGGTTCCCGCATTCACCCCGCCGCACCTCAGGAGTCGGTCACCATGCGCAGCTCGACAGCCCCCTCCCGGACCGCCGCCGGCGCCCGTCCGGGCGACTCCCTGACCGGCGGCCCGGCGCGGAAGCTCGCCGCCCTCGCGGCCTGCGTCCTGCTCGCCTCGGGCTGCGCCAAGGCCGGAACGGCCGGGACGAGCGCGGCGGACGGTGGCGCCAAGGGCCCGATCAAGGTCGGCCTGGTGTACTCCAGGACCGGGCCGCTGGCCGCCTACGGCAAGCAGTACCTGGAGGGCTTCAAGGCCGGCCTGAGCTACGCGACCAAGGGCACCGGCGCGGTCGACGGGCACAAGATCGAGTTCGAGGAGCAGGACGACGCCGGCGACCCGGCCAAGGCGGTGTCCGCCGCCAAGGACCTGATCGGCAAGGGCTACAAGGTGCTGGCCGGCTCCACCGCCTCCGGCGTGGCCCTCCAGGTCGGCCCCATCGCCGCGCAGAACAAGGTGCTCTTCATCAGCGGCCCGGCCGCCGCGGACAAGGCCACCGGTCTGAACAAGTACACCTTCCGTTCCGGCCGCCAGTCCTACCAGGACATCAAGACCGCGGCCTCGTTCGTCGGTGACGCCAAGGGCAAGAAGGTCACCGTGCTCGCTCAGGACAACGCCTTCGGCCAGGCCAACGTGGCCGCGGTGAAGGCGGTGCTCGGCGGTGAGGGCGCGACCGTCGACCAGGTGCTCGCCCCGCCGAGCGCCACCGACCTCACCCCCTTCGCCACCCAGGCCCGGACCGCCAAGCCCGACCTGCTGTTCGTCGCCTGGGCGGGCGACA
Organism: Kitasatospora sp. NPDC054768; assembly: GCF_053612025.1. NCBI lineage: Bacteria > Bacillati > Actinomycetota > Actinomycetes > Kitasatosporales > Streptomycetaceae > Kitasatospora > Kitasatospora sp. NPDC054768. Next base: position 75,801 of record NZ_JBSHBN010000020.1, on the reverse strand, counting down.
CCGCCTCGGCCCTGTGGACGGCGCTCAACCAGCAGGACGTGTTCGCCGACACCAAGGTCGTCACCGGCCTCGACCTGGCAGCCTCCTACCCGCTGTTCGGCCCGGCCGGCGAGAAGATCTCCTTCCTGAACCACTACTTCGACGGCGCCGCCGGCACCCCGGTGGAGAAGGCCATGACCGAAGCCGTCACCGCCGCCGGAGGGAAGACGGACATCTTCACCCCGGACGGCTTCACCGCCGCCCAGATGATCGTGCACGCCGTCGAGTCCAACCACGGCTCCGCCGACGACACTTCGGCCCTGGTCAAGGCCCTGGAGGGCTGGAGCTTCGACGGGGTCAAGGGGAAGACCACGGTCCGCTCCGAGGACCACGCCCTGCTCCAGCCGATGTTCCAGGTGCGGCTGACCGGCAGTGGCGCCGCCGCCAAGCCCTCGGTGGAGAAGACCCTGACCGCGGACGAGGCAGCGCCCCCGGTCACCCCGATGGCGGGCTGATCCCGATGCCCGCCCGTACCGCCTCCACTCCTTCCGCCTCCTCCGCTCAGGGCTCCTCGTCCGTGCGTTCCTCCGCGTCCTCTTCCCCGGTGCTGCGTCTGGACGGGCTCGGCTGGGCCGTCCGCGGCGTGCCGATCGTCGAGGACGTCTCCTTCTCGGTCGGTGAAGGCGAGTTCATCGCCTTCATCGGGCCCAACGGCGCCGGCAAGACCTCCCTCTTCAACCTGATCTCGGGCATCTACCCGGCGACCCACGGCAGCCTCCACCTCGACGGCGCGGACGTCACCACCGAGGCTGTGCACGCCAGGGCCCGCCGCGGGCTCGGCCGCACCTTCCAGACCTCCTCTCTCTGGCCGGGGATGACGGTCGCCGACCACGTCCGCCTGGCCGCCCAGGCGGCGGCCGGGCCGCGCGCCTCGTACCGGCTCTGGCGCCGCGCCGACCGTTACGAGCAGCAGTTGGCCGACACCCTGGAACGCACCGACCTCACCCATCGCGCCGACACCCTGGCCAGTGCGCTCTCCCACGGGGAGAAGCGCAAGCTGGAGCTGGCCGTCCTGCTGGTCTCCGAGCCCCGGCTGATCCTGCTGGACGAGCCGATGGCCGGTGTCAGCGCGGAGGAGGTGCCCGCCCTCACCGAGCTGATCCGTTCCGTTCACCGGGACCTGGGCCGGACCGTCCTGATGGTCGAGCACCACATGGACGTCCTGCTCGGCCTGGCCGACCGACTCGCGGTGATGCACCACGGCACGCTGCTCGCCCTGGACACCCCCGAGGCCGTGATGGCCGACCCGACCGTGCAACAGGCCTACCTGGGTGAGGCGTTGTGACCTCCTCTCCGTTCTCCGCTCAGCGCTCCACTTCTTCGGGACGCTCCGCCTCCTCGCCGTCCTCCGACGCCGTCCCCCTCCTCTCCGTCCGCGATCTGCGGGTGGTCATCGACGGGCTGCACATCCTGCACGGGGTCGACTTCGACGTGGCCCCCGCCGGGGTGACCGCACTCCTGGGCCGCAACGGCGCCGGCAAGACCACCACCGTCAAGGCCGTCATGGGCCTGGTGCCGCGCACCGGAAGCATCCGGCTCTCCGAATCCGAGCTCTCCTCCCTTCCCACGCATCTGGTCGTTCGTCACGGCATCGGCTACGCGCCCGAGGACCGGGGGATCTTCGCCGGCCTGACGGTCGCCGAGAACCTCCGCCTCGCCGAGCGCGCCGCCGGGAGCGGGGGCGCGGCCGGTGAACCGGACTACGCACTCGTCCACGAGCTCTTTCCCGAACTCAAGCAGCGAGCCGGGCAGTTGGCCGGGACGCTCTCCGGCGGCCAGCAGCAGATGGTGGCGATCGGCCGGACGCTGCTCAACCGCAACCGGCTGATCATCGCCGACGAGCCCACCAAGGGCCTGGCCCCGAAGATCGTCGCCGAGGTGGCCGAGGTGCTGGCGCGCGCGGCCGAGGCCGTGCCCGTCCTGCTGGTCGAGCAGAACCTCGCCCTCGTCCGCCGACTGGCCGGCACCTGTGCCGTCCTGGCCGACGGCCGCACCGCCCACCGCGGCGACACCGCCGAGCTGTTGGCCGATGAGGAAGCCGCCCGCCGCCTGCTCGGCGTCGGCTCCCGCCACCCGCTCGCCGGCGGGCCCCGGCCCGCCGCCTCCCCGGCCGCCCCCGTCCTCACCGCCGAGGTGAAGCCCTGATGGACACCGTCGTCCTCCTTTCCTGTACCGGACTCGGTCTCGGTGCGCTGTACTTCCTGGTCGCCTCCGGTCTGTCGCTGATCTTCGGTCTGATAGACGTGCTCAACTTCGCGCACGGCGCCCTGCTCTCCATCGGCGCCTACGCCACCTGGTGGGCCGGCGCCGAGGCCGGCTTCTCCTTCTGGCTCGCGGTGCCGTTCGGCACCCTGGTCGGGACGGCCGCCGCCGTCCTGTTGGAGCTCTTCCTGATCCGGCCGCTCTACAGCCGCCCGCGCGACCAGATCCTCGCCACCGTCGGGGTCGGGCTCGCCGTACCCGCCCTGCTGATGGGGGTCTGGGGCGCGGACTCCCGCCCCTTCCCCCAGCCGGAACTGCTGTCCGGCACCTGGCACGTGCTCGGGGCGACCGTCCCGGTCAACCGCTTCGTGCTGGTGGCCGCCGCCGCACTGCTGCTGCTCGCTCTTCGGTTGTTCCTCGCCCGCACCCGCTACGGGCTGATCGTCCGGGCCGGCGTCGAGGACCGGGCGATGGTCACGGCGCTCGGCATCGACGTCCGGAGGGCGTTCACCCTCGTCTTCGCCCTCGGCGGGGCGGCCGCCGCCCTCGGCGGCGCCCTCGGCGGCCTCTACTTCGGTTCGGTCAATCCCGGCCAGGGGACCGGCCTGCTCATCTTCGCCTTCGTCGTCGTGGTCATGGGTGGCATGGGCTCCGTGACCGGAGCCGCCGTCGCCTCGGTGGGCGTCGGCCTCGTCCAGCAGTTCGCCAACTACTACACCGGCGCCGGTCTCGGCGACCTCTCGGTCGTCGTCCTGCTCGCCGTCCTGCTTCTCGTCCGACCCCGTGGACTCACCGGGAGGCTCGCGTGAGCGCCGAAACACCGATCACGAGCACCGGTGGCCCCGCGGCGGGCCGCAGCGCCGCCGCTCCGGCAGGGGGGACTGACACCGGCCCTGCCGTGACCGCCGTGCCGGAAGAGGGGACTGACACCAGCTCCGCCGACACCGCCACTGTGGCAAGGGGGACTGACACCGGCCTTGCCGAGACCCATTGTGAACACAGGAGCGGGCCCGGCGCCATCCCTCGAACAGGTGATTCAGTCACTAACCGCTGGACAGGCGTGCACAGAGCGCTACGCTGGTGGCCGATCGCCCTGCTGATCACGTTCCTTGTCGCCCCATACAGTGCGCTTCCCGTCCCGGGACTGCTCGACGGCCCGCTCGGCAGCCCCGGCAGCCTCCAACTGCTCGCCCTGTGCCTGCTCTACGGGGCCCTCGCCACCGGTTACGACCTCCTGCTCGGTCGGACCGGACTGCTCTCCTTCGGCCACGCGCTCTACTTCGCGACCGGCCTGTACGCCACCGATCTCGGCATGCTGGAGCTGCGACTGCCGTTCGCCGCCGCCGCGGTGTTCGGCGTCGCCTGCTCCGTGCTGCTGGCCCTGCTGCTCGGCTCGGTCAGCCTGCGCGTCACGGGCATCGGGTTCTCCATGGTCACCCTCGCCTTCGCCCAGGCCGGCTCGATCCTCGTCCAGCGCAACCCCGGCGGCGTCACCGGCGGCGAGGAGGGCCGCTCCGCCCCGGCCGACCTGCTGCCCGCCGGCCTGCTCGGGATCGAGAACACCGCCAACCTGTACTGGATCGCCGTCGGCTACCTGGTGCTGACCGTCGCCGGGGTCCACTGGGCCGTCAAGTCGCCGATGGGCCGGGTCTGGGAGGGCATCAAGGAGAATGAGCGCCGGGTCGAGGTGCTCGGACTGCGGCCCTACGGCTACAAGCTGGTCGCCTTCGTGCTGGCCGGCGGGCTCGCCGGGCTGGGCGGGGTGGTCTACCTGCTGCTGACCGGTGGCGCCACCCCGCAGGCCGCCACCTCGGACGCCACGCTCGCGCTCCTGGTGATGGTCGTCCTCGGCGGCTCCGGCACCCGCTGGGGACCGCTGCTCGGCGGTGTCCTGTACACCTGGGCGAGCCACCGGCTCGGCGACCTCGCCAACTCCTCGACCGTCGCCGACCTGCCGGCGGTGCTGCGGGTGCCGCTCTCCCAACCCCTGTTCCTGCTGGGCGCCCTGTTCGTCGCCGTGGTCTACCTGCTGCCCGGCGGCCTGGCTAGACTGCCTGCCCGCATCCGCACCGCCCGGTCCGCCCGCTCCGCCTCGGTGCCGGCCGGTCTCGGAACCGCCCACCCCACCGGAGGTACCCCCGCGTGAGCCAGTCGCCGCTGAAGCCCGAGGAGTTGACCGTCCCCGTGCCCGGTGGGGACCTGGCCGTCCTGCGCTGGCCCGCGGACGACCCGCAGGCCCCCACGATCGTGGCGGTGCACGGCATCACCGCCAACGGCCTCGCCTGGTACGAGGTCGCCCGCCGGCTCGCCGGCCGGGTCACCCTGCTCGCGCCCGACCTGCGGGGCCGCGGCGCCAGCCGCTCGGTCGCCGGACCGTACGGGCTGGCCCGGCACGCCGACGACGTGGCCGCGCTGATCGGCGCCCTCGGCCCGGGGCCCGTCACGGTGGTCGGCCACTCGATGGGGGCCTGGGTCACCGCCCTGGCCGCCGTCCGGCACCCCGGCCTGGTCCGCCGCGTCCTGCTGGTCGACGGAGCGGTGACCTTCCCGCTGCCGCAGGGCGTCCGTGAGGAGGACGCCCTGGCCGCGGTGCTCGGCCCCGCGCTGGCCCGGCTGTCCACGACCTTCCCGGACCGGGACGCCTACCGGGAGTTCTGGCGCGGGCACCCCGCCTTCGCCGGCGAGTGGACCGAGGGGATCGACGCCTACACCCAGCGCGACCTCGTCGGCACGGAGCCCGAACTGCGCTCCTCCTGCGTGCTGGAGGCCGTCCAGATCGACGGCGCCCAGGTCCTGCTGGACGAGGAAGCGGCCGGCGCCGTGCACCGGCTGCCCTGCCCGGCCGACCTGCTCTGGGCCGAGCGCGGCCTGCTCGACGAGCCGCAGGGCCTCTACGACCGCGCGCGGCTCGAACTGGCCCGGCTGGACACGGAACGGGTGCCCGCCGCACCGGTGCCCGGCACCAACCACTACTCGATCCTCTGGGGCGGGGCCGGGGCGGACCGCATCGTCCGCATCCTGCTCGCGGACGCCCTCGCCGCCGAGTAGCCGGCCGGGCCCGGGAGCGGGCCGGAACACCAGCGGCCGGCACGCCAACGGCCGGCGAGGGCTCCGCCCCCCGCCGGCCGGTGCCGGTGGCCCGCTCCTGCGCCCTCGGCGCGTCAGCCCGCCGTGCCGAGGAAGCTCTCCCAGCCGCCCGCCGGCGCCTGGCCGACGTTGAGCGAGCGCAGCTTGCGCAGGGTGGACTGGTCCTGCACCTCCAGCCACTCGACCAACTGCTTGAAGGAGACCAGTCGGACGTCGGGCTTGCCCGCGACGGTCTTGAGGGTCTCCTCGACGGCGTCCATGTAGATACCGCCGTTCCACTGCTCGAAGTGGTTGCCGATGAAGAACGGCGCGCGGTTGCTGTTGTACGCGCGCTCGAAGCCCGCCAGGTAGGAGTTGGTGGCCTGGGTGCGCCAGTCGCCGTACTTGGCCGGGTCGCCCTTGGTGCTGCCGCTGGACTGGTTGGCCAGGATGTTGTAGTCCATCGACAGGACCTGGAAGGTGTGCCCGGGGAACGGGATGGACTGCAGCGGGAAGTCCCAGACCTTGCCGTCCTGCACCTTCTGCGGCCATATCTGCAAGCCGCCCGAGGAACTGGCGTCGTACTTCCAGCCCAGCTTGGCGATGGTCGGCAGCAGCGCCTTCTGGCCCTCCAGGCACGGGGTGCGGCCGCCGATGAGCTCCTTCTTGTAGTCGAAGGGGAGCGGGTCGACGTCGGTGAAGCCGGTGTTGGTCCGCCACTGGGTGACGAAGCCGACCGCCTGGTCGATCTCGCTCTGCCAGTCCTCGGGGGTCCACATGTTGACCCCGTTCTTGTCCGGACGGCTGGAGCAGAAGTGCCCGTTGAAGTGGGTGCCGATCTCGTGCCCGGCCAGCCAGGCCTGGCTGATGAGCTTGAGCGTGCTCTTCACCGCGCCGTCCGACAGGTACGGGATGTCGGAGGCGCCGACCGAGTGCTTCGGCGGGTGGTACAGGTCGGCCTTGCCCTTGGGGAGGGCGTAGATGCCCGAGAGGAAGAAGGTCATGGTGGCCTTGTGCTGCTCCGCCAGCTTCAGGAAGCGGGGGAACTGGCCGTCCTCGGTGCCGCCGGCGCCGTCCCAGGAGAAGACCACGAACTGCGGCGGCCGCTCGCCCGGCTTGAGCTTCTCGGGCTTGGGCTGGTTCGGCTGCGGTCCGGTGTCCGCGTTGGAACCGTCGCCGATCGGGGTGCCCTTGGGCACCGCCGCCTGGGGGTCGGGGCCGCCGCCCTGGGTGGTTCCGGTACCGCCGGGGCCGGGGGAGGTGGCGCCTTGTCCCGAGCCGGATCCGCCGCTGGAGCAGGCCGCGACCGCGCCGAGGGCCGCGGTCGCGGCGGTTGCACTGAGCACCGTCCTGCGCGAGATGCTGGTCATGGTCTCCCCTGGGTGCCGATGCCGGTGGTGAGGGCGGCCCGCAGCCGCACCGGTCAAATCGGGCAATTGATGAGTATTCCGCCGTTAGCATGTCATGTCGCCGCGACGGCTTCCAAGGTCGCCGAGCGCTGACGACTCCCAACACGCCTGGCGCATCCGGCTGGGCTGCGGGGATGCGCCGACTGTTGCCGTCCTGTGACGCTTCCCACCCCGTGCGGCCCGGTCAGTACGCTACCGCCGGCCGGTCGGCCCGCCGCCGGAGTTCGACGTCGTTCGGCCCGATTGGTCGCCCTTTTGGGAAAACTTTTGCCCCTTGCCGGGGCGGGCGGCCCGAAGCCCGCCAGGGGGAGGGCCGACCCGGGCGGGCGTGCGGAAGGAGGTGTGCCGGCCCCGGCGGGATCGCGAAAGCCGCGCGGAACCACGGGGAAGGGGTCCGCCGCAGCGGGACCGCCGCAAGGGGCGGAGAGCAGACCGGGAGCGGCCGCCGGGCGAACCGTCAGAGCGCGGCGAGCCGCCGGGTGCGGCGCACCATGCGCGCGATCGCGGTGCTGATGGCGGTGGCCGCCGCGCAGGAGACCACGAGGCTCAGCCAGGCGGTGTTGAACCAGTGGCTGTTCAGCCAGCCCAGCGTCACGATGTAGGCGGCCCAGACCAGCGCCGCCAGTGCCGACCAGTGCAGGAATCGGTGCGGATGGGCGGGGGAGTGGCCGATGGCCAGGTCGAGGACGGTCCGCCCGGCCGGGACGAACCGCGCGACCACCACCATCGCGGCGGCCGCCCCGTGGGGGCGTTCGATCAGGGCCTCCTGGACCCGGGCCACGCTGGCCGCCAGTTTGGGGCGCCGGGCGAGCCGGCGGTGCAGCACCGGGGCGCCGCGCCGGGCCAGGTTGAGCAGCAGCAGGTCGCCCAGGAAGGAGGCCACCGCCACGCCCAGCCCGAGCATCAGGGGCGCACCGTCGATCTGCGCGGTCTTGAGCACGGCCAGGATGACCAGCGTCCCGCTGGGGATGAACGGAAGGAGGGCGTCCCCGAGCACGGCGACGAGCGCCAGCGCGCAGATCCACGAGGATCCGGTCGCCGCCACGAAGTTCAAGGCCCTTTACTCCCTCCACGCCTCCCGAGGGAGCAGGTGGCTGCAGGGGTCAACGCTAGCGCCTCGACTTTTCATGCCATGAAGCACCCCGGTATGGCATGGGTCACGGTCGCTGATTCCGGCCGCGCCCCGGGGCGGGGAACCGCGCGTCCGGGCCGGTCCGGGGGCCGGGGCGCCCGGGTGGCGGACCGCCGCCGAAACCGAACGAGCCCCCGGGGCGGGGTGCCGCGCCGAGGGCTCGCAGTGATCGTCCGGTGCTGGTCCAGCCCGACGATCTTGCTGGTGGAGTGCGGATCCCGCTCCGGCGACCCGCTCCCGGCCCCAGCCTGCCGGACGCCGGCCCCCGGTCGCGAGTCCTGGCGCTGGCGACTTCCGGCGCTGGCGGGAAGTCGCCAGCCGTGTTCGCCCGCTGGCTCTGCGTCAGCCGAACGGTCGGTCGACTTCCGCGCGAAATGGCCGAAACCCGCTCGGACCGTGGCCGGACGACATTCCGGAGGCGGGAACAGCGAGGCCCCGGCCGTGGTTGACCCCCCTCGGCGACAGCGACCGGCGGGCCATCCGGGACCGCGCGGTCACCCACGACGGCCGGCCCGAGGACGGCGGCCAGAAGGGCGGACGGGATGACCACCGAGGACCACCAGGAGCACGGGACCGGGCCGGAGACCGGGCCGGAGACTGGGCCGGAGACCGGACCGGCGGCCGGCGCGGCGATCCGCGGCACCGCCCGCGGGACGGCGCCCGCGCCGCTCTCGATCCTCGACCTCGCCACCGTCGGCGTCGGCCACACGCCCGCCGAGGCCCTCGCCGCCACCACCGAACTGGCCCGCCGGGCCGAGCAGTGGGGCTACCACCGCTTCTGGGTGGCCGAGCACCACGGCATGCCCGGAGTGGCCAGCTCCACCCCGGCCGTCCTGCTCGCCCACCTCGGGGCCACCACCACGACGCTGCGGCTGGGCTCCGGCGGCGTCATGCTCCCCAACCACGCCCCGCTGGCCGTCGCCGAGCAGTTCGGCCTGCTGGAGGCCCTGCACCCGGGGCGGATCGACCTCGGACTCGGCCGCGCCCCCGGCACCGACCCGGCCACCGCCCGGGCGCTGCGCCGCGGCCTCGCCGAAGGCGCGGACGACTTCCCGCAGCAGCTCGCCGAGCTGACCCACTTCCTCGACGGCGACTTCCCGGACGGCCACCCGTACGCCCGGCTGACCGCCGTCCCCCGGGGCGAGGGCCGACCGCCGGTCTGGCTGCTCGGCTCCTCCGGCTTCAGCGCCCAGCTGGCGGGCCGCCTCGGCCTCCCGTTCGCCTTCGCCCACCACTTCAGCAGCGCCAACACCATCCCGGCGCTGGACCTCTACCGTTCGTCCTTCCGCCCCTCCGCCGTGCTCGCCGAGCCGTACGCGCTGATCGGCGTGAGCGCGGTCGCCGCCGACGACGAGCCCTCGGCCCGGCGACTCGCCCGCTCTGCGGCCCTCGGCATGCTCCGCCTGCGGCGCGGCAACCCCGGCCCGATCCCCACCCCGGAGGAGGCCGAGGACTACCCGTACAGCCCGGTCGAGGCCGACTTCATCGACAGCTGGCTCGACAACGTCGTGCTCGGCGACCCGGGCCGGGTCGCCGACGGGCTGGAGACACTGCGCAAGCGGACCGGGGTGGACGAGCTGATGGTCACCTCGCACATCCACGGCCACGAGGCCCGGCTCCGCTCGTACGGCCTGATCGCCGAGGCCTACGGCCTGACGGCGGCGGCGTGACCTCGACGGCCTGACGGCACCTGGACCGTCGGCGCCCGGCGTGACCGGGCAGCGTGACCGGGCACCCGGACCGACGGCCCGCCGTCCGCCCCGCAGCGCCCGCCGGTCGCCCGCCCGTCCTGCGGCTACCGGCCGTTCAGGGCGGGGCGGCCCTCGCGGAGTATGGCCGCGACCAGCTCGGCCTCGCCGGGGCGGGCGAAGTACCAGCCCTGGGCGGTGTCGCAGCCGGTCAGCCGCAGGCGCTCGGCCTGGGCGGCGCTCTCGATGCCCTCGGCGGTGACGGTCAGGCCGAGGGTGTGGGCGAGCTGCACCATCGCGCCGACGATCTGCTCGTCCGCGTCGCTGCGCCGGGAGCGGAGCTCCGGGCGGCCCGGACGGTCCGTCGGGGCGGGCTCGCGGAAGCCCTCGATGAAGGTGCCGTCGAGCTTGAGCACGTGCACCGGCAGCCTGGAGAGGTAGGCCAGGTTGGAGTAGCCGGTGCCGAAGTCGTCGATCGCGATCCGCACACCCATGTCCGCGAGCGCCTGGAGGGCCTGGAGCGGGCGGCCGCCGGGGCCGAGCAGGGCGCTCTCGGTGATCTCCAGCTGGAGGAGCCGGGCCGGCAGGCCGGTGCGTTCGAGCGCCCGGGCGACGTCGGCGACGATGTCGGAGTCCCAGATCTGGCGGGCGGCCAGGTTGACGCTCACGAAGGTCTCGGTGTCGGGGAACTCGGTGAGCCACTGCCGGGCCTGCCGGCAGGACTCCTCCAGCACCCAGGTCCCGAGCGGCACGATCGCGCCGGTCTCCTCGGCGAGCGGGATGAAGCGGTCCGGGGAGAGCGTCCCGTAGCGGGGGTGACGCCAGCGGACCAGCGCCTCCGCGCCGTGCACCGCACCGTCGGCCAGGCCGACCAGTGGCTGGTACTCGATGGTGAACTCACGGCGCTCCAGGGCCGGGCGCAGTGCGGTGGCGAGCAGCTGCCGGGTGAGCTGGTGGGCGCCGCGGTCCGGGTCGTAGAGGGTCCAGCGGGCGCGGCCGTCGGCCTTGGACCAGTAGAGCGTGGCGTCGGCATCCTTGACCAGGTCGGTCGGGGTGGTCTCGTGCACGGACCGCTCGACCACGCCCACGCTGGCGGTGATCACCAGCCGGTGCCCGGAGACGTCGAAGGGACGTTCCAGCACCTCCAGGATCCGGGCGGCCAGCTCGGTCAGCTGCTCGCTGCCCAGGCTGTCGGTGACCAGGACGGCGAACTCGTCGCCGCCCATCCGGGCCACCAGGTGGGTGTCCCGCCCGTCGAACCCGCGCCGCAACCGGGTGGCGACGGCGATCAGCAGCTGGTCGCCGATGTGGTGGCCGAGCGCCTCGTTGATCGCCGCGAAGCCGTCGAGGTCCAGGTAGCAGACCCCCACCCGGCGTTCGTCCGCGGCCTCGGCCGGGCCCGGCCGGTCGTCCGGCGCGAGGCAGGCGGCGTCGAGCCGCTCGAAGAAGTAGGCCCGGTTGGGCAGCCGGGTCAGCGGGTCGTGCAGGGCCTGGTACTCCAGCCGGTCGCCGAGCCGCCGCTGCTCGGTGATGTCCTCCACCAGGGCGAGGGTGTAGAGCGGATCGCCGGCGCCGTCCCGGATCAGCGAGACGGTGACCTTGCTCCAGACGGTGTGGCCCTCGCGGTGCTTGAGCTGCTTCTCCACGCGGAACCGTTCCCGCTCCCCGTGGACGAGCTCGGGGAAGAGCCGGTCCGGCATGCCCTCCGGGTCGATGATCTCGTGCAGGTGGGTGCGGGCCAGTTCGCCGACGCCCCGTCCGATCAGCGTGGCGAAGGCCGGGTTGACCTCGATGATCCGGTCCTCGGCGTCGATCAGGGCCATGCCGATGACGGCGTCGCAGAAGGCGGCCCGGAACCGGGACTCGCTGGCCCGCAGCGCCGCCAGCAGCCGGTCGGTGCCGACGCCCTCCCGGTCGGTGCCCTCGGCCGCCCGGCCGCTGCCGCCGGCGAGCCCCCGGTCCCGGTGGGCGTCGTCGGTGAGCGGGGCCGAGCAGGTGGGGCAGAGCAGCAGCTCCGGCTCCGCGAGCGTCCCGCAGGCGCCGAGGGCGGTGGTGGCTCCCGCGGCGGGGGCGGTGGCCGGTCCGTCGGGTCCGATGGTCGGTCCGCCGGGGCCGGCGGCCGGTTCCAGGACAGGCGAGGCGAGGTGGCGGTGGCGCGGTGATTCCTCGTGCCGCACGCCCGGGTGGTGTGCGTCGGCCCCCTCGTTCCGGCCCGGCACGGCATGCTCCCGTCCGCTGCTGACGCTTGACGATGGTCCGGCCGGCCGGCCGGTCGGGACCCGGCGGTCGGCTCCGCACTCTGTCGTGGTCCTCGGAGTCGGCCGCTGCGGGGGCTGCCCGTCGTGGGGCGCCGGCGCGCGGGGACCCGCCTGAAGGACAGGGCGCTGCGGCCGATCATAGGCCGCGACGACAACACGCGGTGACCGCCGCCAGGGTGATTCGCCCGCTTTGTGATCATGAATGGTGGTACGTGCGGACGCCCCCGGTGCACATCACATGATGTGCGCCAGGGGCGCGTGCGCCGAAGCCGCGCCCCTGGGCGCCGGTCGCGCGCCGGATGCGGAGCGGAGCGGGCCGGGAGCCCGGGGGCGGAAGGGGCTGTCGGGGGTGCTGGAGAAGAGGGCGGAAGAGAGAAGAGGGCGGAATGGAGAAGAGGGCGGAATGGAGAAGGGGAAGACGGGCGGGCTCAGGCCAGCGAGGCCGTGAGGGTGATGGTGGTGCCGGTCAGGGCCTGGCTGACCGGGCAGTTGGCCTTGGCGTCCTCGGCGGCCTTCACGAAGCCGGCCTCGTCCAGCCCGGGGACCTCGCCGACGACGGTCAGGTGGATGCCGGTGATGCCCGTGCCGGGCTGGAACGTCACGTCGGCCCGGGTGTCCAGCTTGGTCGGCGGGGTGCCGGCACCGGCCAGGCCGTGCGAGAGGGCCATCGAGAAGCACGCCGAGTGGGCGGCTGCGATGAGCTCCTCCGGGCTGGTCCTGCCGTTGGGTGCCTCGGCGCGGGACGGCCAGGAGACGGGGTACTCGCCGATCCCGGAGGAGGCGAAGGTCACCAACCCCTTTCCGTCGAGGAGGTTGCCCTCCCACGCGGTGGTGGCGGTGCGGGTGGTTGCCACGATCGGTTCCTCCAGTACTGAGGGAGTGTTCGAACGGTCACGTCCGGTCATGCACGCCCCAGCCTACGGGCAGAGCCCTCCCGGCCCGGTGCGTCACGCCGCGGGGGCCGGGCGGAGCACCGGGTCACCGTCCGGTCCGGTCCGGTTCGGTCCGGCTCACCGTCCGGTCCGGCCCGCCGTCCGGATCGGCCCGCCGTCCGGATCGTGGACGGTTCCGTCCGACGGTGCGGGGCCGGAGCGGGGCCCTGTTAGATTTGCCCGGGCCCGAGCCCGGCCGCCGTACGGTCGGGCGCCCACTGCAGACACCGGGAGCCGCCCCGATGACGGACCACTCCACGACCCCCGACGCCGGCCTGACCGAGGGGATCGACGACGCCGTACGGGCCGAGCTGACCGGCCTGCGCGAGAGCATCGACAACATCGACGCCGCGGTGGTCCACATGCTGGCCGAGCGCTTCAAGGCGACCCAGCGCGTCGGCCGGCTCAAGGCCGAGCACAAGCTGCCGCCGGCCGACCCGGCGCGCGAGCGGGACCAGATCAAGCGCCTGCGGGAGCTGGCGGCGGGGGCGAAGCTGGACCCGGTCTTCGCCGAGAAGTTCCTGAACTTCATCATTGCCGAGGTCATCCGCCACCACGAGGCCATCGCCCGCTCCTGAATCCCCGGGTCCGAGCGGCCCCGGGTCCGAGCGGCCCCGGGGCCTCCGGCGATGTCGGCGGCGGCTAAATGACCGATTTCGTCAGGCTCCACGGTTGGCGTAGCGTGCAGGTTTCCCCAGCCGGAGAGGTGGAGCAGCGACGATGGCGGTGAACCTGCCCGAAACGCCGAGCGGAACCGGAGTTCCCGGCGATTCCGCGTCGAACGCCCACGCGGTGCCCGGCGGTCGCGCCGAGGCCCGCCGCCGGGCCCGCGGTTCGCGGGGCCGCAAGGCCGGTGGTTCGGGTCGGCGGCCGCGGCCGTGGTGGATCGAGCTGCCGGTGATGGCGGCGGTCGGCCTGGTGGTCGCACTGCTGATCAAGACCTGCCTGTTCCAGGTGTTCACCATCCCGTCCGGCTCGATGGAGAACACCCTGCGGATCGGCGACCGGGTCGGCGTGAACAAGCTGGCGCCGCTGACCGGCTGGGAGCCGGAGCCGGGGCAGCCGGTGGTGTTCAAGGACCCGGGGGGCTGGCTGCCGCCGCAGCCGACCGATCCGAACCCGGTCACCAACGCCCTGAGCTCGGTGCTCAGCTTCGTCGGCCTGGTCCCGCCGAAGGACGACAACTACCTGGTCAAGCGCGTCATCGCGACCGGTGGGCAGACCGTGCAGTGCGAGGGCAGCACGCTGAGCGTCGACGGACGGAAGGTCGACGAGCCGTACCTGCACCCCGGGGACGACTCCTGCGCGGGGCTGGACTTCGGGCCGGTGAAGGTGCCCTCGGGCTACATCTGGGTCGAGGGCGACCACCGCAGCGACTCCGCGGACTCCCGCTACCACCAGCACGGCCCGGGTGGTGGCGCCGTGCCGGTGGACAACGTGGTCGGCCCGGTGTCGGCCGTCGTGTGGCCGCTCAATCACCTCGACTGGTTCGGCTGGACCGGCCGCTGACCCCACGCTCGGCGGTCACCCGGTCGGCAGCCCCGGGCCCGTCGGCCCGTGGACCCGCGAACACCTCGACCGTCCCGGCCGTCCCGGCGCCCGCCCCCGTGCCCGCCCCCGTGCCCGTGCCCGCGCCCGTGCCCGTGCCCGCGCCCGCCCCCGCGCCCGCCTCCGCGGGTTTGCTCGCCTGGGCCGCGAAGGCGCCGGTCAGCACCAGCAGGCCGCCCGTGATCTGCGGCAGCCCGAGGTGTTCGCCGAGCAGCACCCAGGCCGTCACGGTGGCGACCACGGCCTCCAGGTTGGCGACCACCCCGGCGATCGGCGGCGAGAGGTAGCCGACCGAGATCACGCCGGTGACGTAGGCGAGCACGGTCGCGATCAGGACCATCCACGCGGCCGGGAGGAACGCGGGCAGGGTGTGCCCGTTCATCACCACCGACCCGCCGAGCCGGCTCCAGTCGGCCTGCCACGGCCGGGTGAGGGCGGTGAGCAGCACGGCGCCGATGAGCAGCCCGAACGCGCTGACGGCGAGCGGGTCGACCGGGCGCTCGCCGTGCCGGCCGGCGTCGGCGAGCACGAAGTAGCCGACCTGGCACAGGGCCGCGCCGAGGGCGAAGAGCACGCCCAGCGCGTCGAAGCCCAGGCCGTTCCAGACCTCGACCACGCAGGCCAGCCCGGCCACCGCGACGCCGGCGCCGACGGCCGCGCCGCGGGTGATCGGCTTGCGCTGGACGAACTTGACGTAGCCGATCAGCAGCGGCGGCCCGAGGTACTCGATGAGCAGGGCGACGCCGACCGGGATGCGGGAGATCGCCGCGAAGTAGCAGGCCTGGACGCCGGCCACGGCGAGCAGGCCGAAGCCGAGCAGCAGGCCGGGGCGGCGCAGGACGGCGTCCCGGTGCCGGTAGGCGACCGGGAGGAGCGCCACCGCCGCCCCGGTGACCCGGAGCCACACCACGTGCAGCGGGGAGAGCCCGGCCTCGATCAGCGGTTTGGCCGCGGTGCCGGAGCCGCCGAAGGCGACGGCGGAGACCAGCGCGAGGCCGAGGCCGAGGGTTCTGCCCGAAGGGAGGGTGGGCGAGGCCGTTGATCTGTGCACCGCCGCATTGTGACAGTCATACCGGCGGTCGGGTAAGGCGCCATTCCGTCATTCGGTCCTGCCCCCGACTGTGCGCAATGGCGCAATCACCGGCACCGGTACGGCCCCGTGACCGTGCCGGTCCCCGCCGGCCGTCAGTCACCGGCCCTCAGCCACCGGTCACCGGTCGCCGGCCCCGCCGGCCCTCAGCCACCGGCCGAGGCGCCCGCCCCCGTGAGCGCGTCCGCCCCGCCCGTGGGCTGGGTGGTCGGCCGGCTGGTCGGGGGCGCGGTCGGCTGGGTGGTCGGCGTCGTCGGCTTCGAGGTGGGCCGGGGCGGCCGGGTGGGCTGGGTGGTCGGCTGGCTGGTCGGCGGAGCCGTCGGTGCGGTGGTCGCACCGCCGTCGGTGCCGCCCGGCGAGGTCGAGCCGTCGCCCGGCGCCGGGGCGGGGCCGGTGCTCGGGGCGCCGGTGGGGGCGCTCGTCGACGGGGTGCCGCTCGGCGTGCTCGGGGCGGTCGGCAGGTCGATGGCGCCCGAGGAGTCGCCGCCGGCCGGGGTCGGGAAGTCGCCGACCGGCTGACCCTTGAGCGCGGCCTTCATGTAGCTGGTCCAGATCTGGGCCGGGAACTGGCCGCCGGCCGCGCCGTCGATGCCGCCGACGCCGCTCAGGCTGACCTGGGCGCCGGTGCCCGGATCCTGGCCGAACAGGGCGACCGAGGTGACCAGTTCGGGGGTGTAGCCCACGAACCAGACCGACTTCTGGTCGTCGGTGGTGCCGGTCTTGCCGGCCACCGGGCGGCCGAGCGCCTTCGCCCGCCAGCCGGTGCCGCCCGGGTCGCTCACCACGCCCTGGAGCATCGAGGTGACCTGGTTGGCGGTGTCCTCGCTGATCGCCTGGGTGGTCTTGTGTGCGGGCAGTGCCACGTTCTCGCCCTCGCGGTCCACCGACTGCACCAGCCACGGGGTGATCTGCTTGCCGCCGTTGTCCAGCGTGGCGTACACGCCCGCCATGTCGAGCACGCTCGGGGTGGCCGCGCCCAGCGGGATGGACGGCACCGGGTCGAGCCCCGGGATGTTGCCGGGCAGGCCCATCGCGACGGCGGTGTCCTTGACCTTCTGGAGCCCGGTGTCCTGCGCGAGCTGCGCGAACGCCGAGTTGACCGACCAGTCGGTGGCCTGCTGGAGGCTGATCTGGCCGTAGCTCTTGTCGCCCTCGTTCGGCGGCGCGTACGGGGTGCCCTTGCCGCCGCGGACCTTCCGGCCGCTGGTGCCGTCGTAGACCGTGCGCGGGGTGATGGTGCGGCCGTCCTGGGTCTTGGCCTCGTTCTCGAACGCGGCGGCCAGCGCGATCGCCTTGAAGGTCGAGCCGGCCTGGTAGTCGCGCCGGGTGGCGTTGTCGACGTAGTGCTTCACGTAGTCGACGCCGCCGTACAGGGCGACGACCGCGCCGGTCTTCGGGTCCACCGAGGCGGCGCCGGCCTGGGCGGCCGCGTCCTTCTTCCGCTTGTCCGGGTTCAGGCTGTCGTGCAACTGGGCCTGGACGGAGTCCTGGAGGGCCTGCTGGCGGGCCGGGTCGATGCTCAGCTTGATCGTGTAGCCGCCCTTGGCCAGCTCGGTCTCGCTGATCACCCCGCTGGAGGTGAGGTACTGGGTGGCGGCGTCGACCAGGTAGCCGGCCTGGCCGGACAGGCCCGGGTTGGGCTGCGGGTCCCGGACGTCCGGGAAGGTGGTCGCGGCCCGCTCGTCCGCGGAGAGCCAGCCCTCCTTGACCATGCCGTCGAGCACGTAGTTCCAGCGGTTGACGGCGTTCTGCTTGCCCGCCGCGGTCGCGGTGGCGACGTCGTACGCGCTCGGGGCGTTCAGCAGGGTGGCCAGGTAGGCGCCCTGGGCGGCGTTGAGGGCCGACGCGTCGATGCCGAAGTACGCCTGGGCGGCGGCCTGGATGCCGTAGGCGCCGCGGCCGTAGTAGGAGGTGTTCAGGTAGCCGGAGAGGATGTCGTTCTTGCTCTCGGTGGCGTCCACCTTGATGGCGATGAACAGTTCCTTCACCTTGCGGGTGATCGACTGCTTCTGGTTCAGGTACGTGTTCTTCACGTACTGCTGGGTGATGGTGGAGCCGCCCTGGGTCCCCTGGCCCTTGGCGGTCTTGATCGCGGCCCGGGCCAGGCCCTGGACGTTGACCGCGCCCTCGTTGTAGAAGTTCCGGTCCTCGGCGGCCAGCGCGGCGTGCTGGGCGGCGGGGGAGACCTTGTCCAGGGAGACGTTCTGCCGGTTGGTCTGACCGGTGCGGGTGAGCACCGAACCGTCCGAGTAGAGCCAGGTGTTGCTCTGGGCGGTCGCGGCGGCGTGCGCGTCCGGCACCTTCACCAGGGTGATCCCCAGCGCGAACAGGCCGATGCCGAGCAGCAGCGCCGTGCCGAAGCCGAGCAGGGTCATCCGCCAGGTGGGTATCAGCCGGCGGATGCCGGTGCGCTTCGGGCGACGCGACTTCCTGCCGCCGGATCCGTCGGACCCGCCGGTGCGGCCCGACCCGCCGGCCGGGCCGGTGGAGCGTTTGAACCGCTTGACCGGGCGGAGGCTGATCGACGGCGTGCTACGGCCGCTCTGGGCGTTTCTGGACAATGCGCGGCCTTTCCTGCGGGCGCATCGAGGCAGCCGGCACGGACGGGGACATCGGCGGTTGGGGACCTTTGTCCCGATTCAGGTTCTACTGCCCTGGACGAGCAGAATGGGCCGGATGGCTCCGGTGAATCGCCGATCGAGACCGACATCACACGCAAAACGGACGTCGGAGGCCAAAAAATCGGGGAGCCCCTCGCTGCTGCGAGAGGCTCCCCAACTGTCTGTGCGCCGCCAGGGACTCGAACCCCGGACCCGCTGATTAAGAGTCAGCTGCTCTAACCAACTGAGCTAGCGGCGCCTGCTGACCTGGAAAACAATACACGCTTCCAGGGGGTGCCTCGAACCGGCTGCGGGTCACCCCCGGGCCACTCGGACGGCTGCTGCCCGACCTGCCCCTTTCCTTCCGGTTGGTCCGGAGTTCGCCGCTGGTTAGGGTGGAACGGTGCCCCGCCTCCAGCCCGGCCACCGGACCGCACGGACGGCGGTCGCCACCCTGCTGTTGCTCAGCGCCGTGGCGTACACCGCCTGGGTGCTGGAGGTGCGCCGGTTCGGGCCCCGGACCGCCGGCCGGGCGCGCTTCCTGCGCGTCGACGGCGTCCCGCTGCACGTCCGCGTCGAGGGCAGTGGACCGGTCTGCCTGCTCTCCGGCGGCCTCGGCAGCAGCTGGTTCGACTGGGACCTGGTCGTCCCCTTCCTCACCCCGTACCGCACCGTGGTCCGCTTCGACCGGCCCGGCTACGGGCTGAGCGCCCCCGAGCCCGCCGCCGGGCGGCCCGCGCCGACGGCGGCCGGCGAGGCCGGACGCATCCGGGCGGTGCTGGACGGCCTGGGGCTGCGGGAGCCGTGCACCGTGGTCGGGCACTCGCTCGCGGGCTTCCACGTGGAGGCCTTCGCCCGGCTGCACCCCGAGCGGACCGCCGGGCTGGTGCTGGTGGACGGCAGCGTGGAGGCGGCGGCCCGGCCGTACCCGGCGCCCGGCGCGCGCGACCTGGCGGCCCGGGCGGTGGCCGGCGCCGCCACCGCCCTCGCCGTGCCCTACCTGCTGGGCCCGTCCGTCCGCCGGGCCACGGCGCGGCTGTCCACCGTCCGCCGTGAGGACCTCGCCCCGGCGCCGCTGGTGCGGCACTGCTACCGCACCGGGCGGGCCCTGCGCGCGCTGCTGCGGGAGAACGGCCGCTACCTCGACACGGCCGCCGAGCTGGACGGGCTGCGGAGCACCCGGCCGCTGGCGGAGGACCTGCCGATCACCGTGCTGGCCGCCGACGACGGCTGCCGGACCCGCCGCACCGAGGAGTGGCTGGCCCGGCAGCGGGAGCTGGCGGCGCTGCTCGGGGCGGACTTCCGCACCACCGCCCCGGCCGGGCACCTGGTGATGTTCGACCGCCCGGACGCGGTGGCCTCGGCCGTGCTCGACACCCGCTGAGCCGCCACCGGGGCGTCCCGTCGGCTCGTTGCAGGGCCGGAAACGCCTCAGGCCGCCCACCGGAGTGGACGGCCTGAGACCTTGCCATGTGCGCCGCCAGGGACTCGAACCCCGGACCCGCTGATTAAGAGTCAGCTGCTCTAACCAACTGAGCTAGCGGCGCCTGCTGACGTCGAAGACTTTACACGGCGCCGACCGGATCCACCGAATCGTGTTCGAGTGATCACCCTGTGTCGTTTCCTCCGGGGTCCGGGTGGTGGCAGGCCGCACTGTGGTCCGTCCCCGGCGCGCCCTCGACCAGGGCCGGCCGTTCCCGCTCGCAGCGGGCCCGGTCCGCCGGGGACGTCAGTCCGGCGTAGCGCGGGCAGCGGGTGCGGAAGACGCAGCCGGTGCGGCGCTCGGTGGGCGGGGGAGGGTCGCCGGCCAGCAGGACGCGGTCGCGGGCGCGTTCGGCGGCGGGGTCGGGGAGCGGGACGGCCGAGAGCAGGGCGCGGGTGTAGGGGTGGCGGGGGCGGTCGAAGACGGCGGCCACCTCGCCCTGCTCGACCGTCCGGCCGAGGTACATCACGCTGACCCGGTCGGCGAGGTGCCGGATCACCGAGAGGTCGTGCGAGACGAACAGGTAGGACAGGCCCAGCTCGGCCTTGAGCGCCTGGAGCAGGTTGAGCACGCCGGCCTGGATGGAGACGTCCAGCGCGGAGACCGGTTCGTCCAGCACCAGCAGGCCGGGCCGGACGGCGAGCGCCCGGGCGATGGAGACGCGCTGGCGCTGGCCGCCGGAGAACTGGTGCGGGTAGCGGACGGCGTGCTCCGGGTCGAGGCCGACCTGGCGCAGCAGCTCGGGCACCCGGCGGGCGATCTCCTCGCGCGGGGTGCGCTGGGCGAGCAGCGGTTCGGCGACGATGTCGCCGATCGGCATTCGGGGGTCCAGGCTGGCCATCGGGTCCTGGAAGACGATCTGCACCCGGGCGCGGAGCCGGTGGGCCTCGGCCCGGGTGAGGGCGGCGGTGTCCCGGCCGAACAGTTCGATCCGGCCGGTCTCCGGGGCGCCGAGCCGCAGCAGCTCGAACAGGGTGGTGGACTTGCCGGAGCCGGACTCGCCGACCAGGCCGAGGGTCTCGCCCTCCCGCAGGTCCAGGTCGACGCCGTCCACCGCGTACACCTCGCCGACCTTGCGCTTGAACACGGTGCCCTTGAGCAGGGGAAACGTTTTTCCGAGGTCGGTCACCGACAGCACCGGCGTCCGTGCGGAGCGGTCGCCGGGGCCGACGGCGGTGGGGGGCAGCTCCGGGACGGGATAGACCTCGGCCGGCGCGGGCCGCCGATCGGCGAGCTCCGCCGAGCGCACGCACGCCGACAGGTGGCCGTCCGCCCCCTCCAGGGCGGGCTCGGCCGTGGCGCAGCGCTCCTGCGCCAGCGGGCAGCGCGCCGCGAACGGGCAGCCCGGGGGCAGTTCGGCCATCGGTGCCGGGGTGCCGGGGATCGGTACGAGCGGACCGCCGCGCCCGTCCAGCCGGGGCAGCGCGCCGATCAGGCCGAGCGAGTAGGGGTGGCGGGGGGCCGCGAACAGTTCGTCGACCCCGGCCGTCTCGACCACCCGTCCGGCGTACATCACCGCGACCCGGTCGGCCGTTCCGGCGATCACCCCGAGGTCGTGGCTGACCAGGACGAGGGCCGCGCCGGTCTCCTGCCGGGCGGTGCGCAGCACGTCCAGCACCTGGGCCTGGATGGTGACGTCGAGCGCGGTGGTGGGCTCGTCGGCGAGCAGGATGTCGGGTTCGTTGGCGACCGCCATGGCGATCATCGCGCGTTGGCGCATGCCGCCGGAGAACTCGTGCGGGAAGCTGTCCAGGGCCCGGTCGGGCGCCGGGATGCCGACCAGGTCGAGGAGTTCGGCGGCCCGGCGGCGCGCGGCGGCCTTGTCCACCCGCTGGTGGATGCGGACCGCCTCGGCGATCTGGTCGCCGATCCGGTAGACCGGGGTGAAGGCGGAGAGCGGGTCCTGGAAGACCATGGCGATCCGGCGGCCGCGGATCGCGGCGAGCTCCCGGCCCGGCAGCCCGACCAGTTCCCGTCCGTCCAGCCGCACCGAGCCGCTGACGCTCGCCGTGCCGGGCAGCAGCCCGAGCACGGACAGCGCGGTGACGGACTTGCCGGAGCCGGACTCGCCGACGATGCCGAGGGTTTCGCCGCGCCGCAGGGTGAGGTCCACCCCGCGGACGGCGGGGACCGGGCCGTCGGGCCCGGCGAAGTCCACCCGCAGGTCCCGGACGGCGAGCAGCGGGGTTTCGACGGTGGTGGTCACGGGTGCTTCCTACGGCCGGCGGAACGACGGGTACGGGGCGAACGGCGGGGCGCGGCCCCGGAGGTGGGGTCGAGCGCGTCGCGCAGCCCGTCCCCGATCAGGTTGACGGCGAGGACGAACAGCACCAGCAGGGCGGCGGCGAAGTAGAACAGCCAGGGGAACACCGGGGCCTCACCGGTTCCGGCGGCGAGCAGGGTGCCGAGCGAGACGTCCGGCGGCTTGACCCCGAAGCCGAAGTAGGAGAGCGCGGTCTCGCTCATCACGGCGCCGCCGACCGCGATGGTGGCGTCGATGATGAGGAAGGAGGCGACGTTCGGCAGGATGTGCCGGCTGATGATCCGCAGCGGCCGCACCCCCATGAAGCGTGCGGCGCGGACGAATTCGCGCTCGCGCAGCGAGATGGTCATCGAGCGGACCACCCGGGCGGTGATCATCCAGTTGAACAGGGCGAGCAGCAGGACGAAGGCGATCCAGCCGGCGCCCTTCAGCCGGGCCGAGACGATGGTGATGATCAGGAAGGCGGGGAAGACCAGCAGCAGGTCCACCAGGAACATCAGCGCCCGGTCGGCCCAGCCGCCGAAGTAGCCGGCGCAGGCGCCGACCACGGAGGCCAGCACGGTGGAGAACAGTGCCACCAGCAGGCCGATGACCAGCGACTTCTGCAGGCCGCGGACGGTCTGCGCGAAGACGTCCTGACCGACCCCGTTGGTGCCGAACCAGTGCTCGGCGGAGGGGGGTTGGTGCAGTGCGGAGAAGTCGGGAGTGGCGTAGTCCCAGGGTGTGAGGTACGGGCCGCCGAAGGCGAGCAGGAACAGCAGCAGGACGACGACGGTCCCGGCGACGGCGCCGCGGGCGGCGAGCAGCCGGTTGAGCACGAGCCGTCCGCGACGGGTGGTCCGGGGGCCGGTGGCCGGGGCGGAGGGATCGGCGACGGTGGTGGTCATCTCAGGTCACCTCCGGTCAGGACCGCACGCGCGGGTCGAGGGCGGCGTGCAGGGTGTCGGCGAGGAAGCCGGAGGCGAGGACGACGACGGCGGTGAACAGGTTGACGGCCACCACGGAGTTGACGTCCTGTTCGTTGATCGACTGGATCAGCCACTCGCCCATGCCGTGCCAGCCGAAGATCGTCTCGGTGAAGATCGCGCCGGTGAAGATGCCCAGGAAGCTGTAGGCGAACATGGTCGACATCGGGATCACCGCGGTGCGCAGTCCGTGCTTGAGCAGCGCCCGGCCGCGGGTCAGACCCTTGGCCTCGGCGGTGCGCAGGTAGTCCGAGCCGAGCACGTCGAGCATGGTGCCGCGCTGGTAGCGGCTGTACGTGGCGAGGCCGCCGAGGGCCAGCGAGATCGTGGGCAGCAGCAGGTGCAGCGCCCAGTCGGCGAGGTGGGTGCCGAGGCCGCCGGTGAGCCCGGGGGTCTCGTAGCCGGTGAACGGGATCACCTCGTGGCCGACCGCGTCCTTGGCGGTGATCGCGCCGTTCTTGAGGAACAGCGCGACCAGGAAGACCGGGGTGGAGAGCAGTACGAAGGACAGCACGGTGAGCAGCCGGTCGGAGACCCGGTACTGGCGCACCGCGCTCCAGGCCCCGGCCGCGACGCCCAGGACCATGCCGAGCAGGCTGCCGATCAGCAGCAGGCGCAGCGAGACCCAGACCCGGCGGCCGAAGTCGTCGGTGACCGGGGTGTCGTGGATGGTCCGGCCGAGGTCGCCGTGGAGCAGCCCGCCGGCCCAGTGGCCGAAGCGCTCGACGACCGGGGTGCGGTCGTTCAGGTTGAGCGCGGTGAGCTGGCGTTCGACCGATTCGGCGGCCGGGCGGGGGACCTTGGCGTCGAAGTAGGTGCGCGGCTGCAGGGCGGTCGCGGAGATCGCGTACGCCAGGAAGACGGCGGCGATCAGCAGCACCGCGTAGTAGCCCAGGCGTTTCGCCAGGTAGCGGAGCATCAACGGCCGCCCGCTGCGGTGCGGGTGGGGCCGACGCGTCTGGTGGGCATCGGTTGGCCTTCGGTCCAGGCCCGTTCGGGCGTCAGTCGGGTGGTTTGGCAAGGGAGTTGGGAAAGCGCAGGTCAGAGTGAAGCACCGGCGCACTGAGGTGGTGTTGCGTCCGTGTTGCCGTGTGTGACTTTTGGATCAGACGTGCGCTCCTCCCCCTGGTGGTCGGTCTGATCCGCTGTTACGTTCTGCTCGCTCGATGCCGAATTGGCTGCCCACGCTCAAGCCTCGTCACACCTCGCGCGCCCCACATCCCGTCATCGATCCCAGGGGACCCTCATGGACGCTTCCACCACGGCCGGCCGTCTCGGCCGGGCGGCCGCCCTCGCCGTCGCCGTCGCGCTCGCGGTCACCGCGTGCACCTCGGGCGGGGGTGGCTCCGTCGACGGCGCGGCCAGGAGCGAGCCGCCGGGACAGGGCTCCAACGACCTCAACCCCAAGCCGCTGGACCAGATCAAGGACGGCGGCGAGGTGCGCTTCCCGCTGTACCAGTGGATCACCCAGTGGAATCCGCTGCAGGTGGACGGCTACTACGGTTCCACGGTCTCGATCATGCGCAACCTGGAGCCTTCGCTCTTCACCACGGACGCCGCCGGCACCTTCCTGCCCGACCCGGACTACCTGGTGGACGCCAAGGTCACCTCGACCTCGCCGCAGGTGGTCACCTACAAACTCAACCCCAAGGCCAAGTGGTCGGACGGCAAGCCGCTGAGCCACCTGGACTTCAAGGCCGACTGGCAGGCCGCGAGCGGCAAGGACCCGGCGTACAACCTCTCCGACCCGTCCGGCTACGAGCAGATCTCCGCGGTCGAGCAGGGCGCCGACCCGAGCGAGGTCAAGGTCACCTTCGCCGAGCCGTACGCCGACTGGCAGAACCTGTTCCGCCCGCTGATGCCGGCGGCCGGCATCTCCACCCCGGACGACTTCAACAAGGGCTGGGTGGAGAAGATCCCGATCACCGCGGGCGCGCTGAAGGTCGGCACGGCGGACAAGACCGCGCAGACCCTGACCCTCGTCCCGGACCCGGCCTGGTGGGGCACCAGGGCCAAGGTCGACAAGGTGACCTTCCGGGTGATGTCCCAGGCGGCGACGACCCAGGCGTACCTCAACAACGAGATCGACTACGCCGCGGCCGGCACCGCCACCGCGTACGGGCAGCTCAAGAGCGCCAAGGACACCGTGATCCGGGCCGCCAGTCCGTGGGACGAGGTGCACATCTCCTTCGGCGGCACCGGCGCGCTGGAGGACCGGAAGGTCCGCCAGGCGCTCGGCAGGGCGCTGGACCGCCCGGCACTGATCAAGATCGCCAACAACGGGGTGCCGGTGGAGTTCAAGCCGCTCGGCAACCACATCTTCATGCCCAACCAGACCGGGTACCAGGACACCTCCGGCGACTGGGCGAAGTTCGACCCGGCCGCGGCCAAGAAGCTGCTGGACGAGGCGGGCTGGAAGGAGTCCGGCGGCCAGCCGCGGACCAAGGACGGCCGGCCGCTGGAACTGCACTGGGTGCTCAACGACTCCACGCCGCAGGCCCAGATCGACCTGGCCACCGCGGCGGTGGCGATGTGGCAGGCGGTCGGGGTCAAGGTCAGCCTGGACAAGGTGGCGGCCAACGACTTCTTCACCAAGTACGTGAACCCGGGCAAGTTCGAGATCGCGAGCTGGCGCAACACCGACTCCTTCCCGCTGTCCAAGAGCCTGACCAACTTCCGGCTGCCGGTGGGCGACAACAGCTTCAGCAACCCCTCGCGCCTGGGCAGCCAGGAGATCGACGACCTGCTGAAGAAGGCGGCCGGGACGGTCGACCCGCAGGAGGCGGCGAAGCTCTACAACCAGGCGGACGCGAAGATCTGGGAACTCGGCCACACCGTCGAGCTCTACCAGCGGCCGGAGGTGGTGGCGACCCGCAAGGGCCTGGCCAACTACGGGGCCTTCGGCCTGGCGGGGGAGGACTACAGCAGGATCGGCTGGGAGAAGTAGCCGGCGCCGGGACGGGACGGGCCGCACGGCAGGCGCTGGCGAGCAGCGCGGTGATCACGAGGCCGGTGGCGCGGACGCGGGAGGATCGGCTCTGCCGCCCCCGCTGTCCCGCCACCCGCCTTGACCTTCCGCGTTGCCCGCAGGCCGCCCGTGTCATGGGGCCCGGCAGGGCCCGCGCTCTTCCAACCGGGGAAGAATCTAGCGGCGCGCCGGTCGCCCGCGGGGCAGCGCGCGGGGCGCGCCCGGAAACCCGCCGCGCTGTCACCCGGTTCGCGCACCGGAGCGTCAACTGGGGCTGACGACAAGGGAAAAAGGGATATTCAGGGCCATCGTGACCGGGGGCGCGCGGGGTTCTCGCTACGCGCCCGAGCGTGCGCACCTGCCCTGCCCGAGCGTGCACACTGCCCTGCCGGCGCGTGCACACCTGCCGCGCCGGTGCGTGCACCGGGCCGGAGGCGCTGCCAGGATGCGCGGGACGACCCCCCTCCCGACTCCCGGAGCAGCTCCGATGGTCAGTGACCCCGCAGCCGCGGCACCCCCCGGCCACCCCGTCGACCCGCCGCCGGTGCGCCGGATGGTCCCGCGCGACCGGCACGAGCCGCACCGGGTCGCCACCCCGCTGGAGCTCTTCTTCGACCTCTGCTTCGTGGTCGCGGTGGGCCAGGCCGGGCGCGAACTGGCCCACTCCCTGGCGGCCGGGCACTACGGCGAGGGCCTGCGCGGCTACACGCTGACCTTCTTCGCGATCTGGTGGGCCTGGATGAACTTCACCTGGTTCGCCTCCGCGTACGACGTCGACGACGTGCCGTACCGGGTCACCACGCTGGTGCAGATCGCCGGGGTGCTGATCCTCGCCGCCGGGGTGCCGCGGCTGTTCGCCACCCAGGACCTGACGCTGTCGATCGTCGGCTACGTGGTGATGCGCCTGGCGATGGTCACCCAGTGGCTGCGCGCGGCCGCCGGCGAACAGGGCCCGGCGCGCCGGGTCGCGCTGGGCTACGCGGCGGGGATCACGCTCTGCCAGGTCGGCTGGGTGGTGGTGCTGTTCCTGCCGCCCGGCGTCCGGTCGTACGTCATCCCGGTCGGGGTGCTGTGCGAGCTGGCCGTGCCGGTGATCGCCGAGCTGCGGATGCGGACCTCCTGGCACCCGCACCACATCGCCGAGCGGTACGGGCTGTTCACCCTGATCGTGCTCGGCGAGACGGTGGCGGCCGCGACCGTCGCGGTGCAGTCGGCGGTGGACGGGCACGAGAGCCCGGGGCGGCTGGTACCGGTCGCGGTCGGCGGGCTGCTGATCTGCTTCTCGGCCTGGTGGATCTACTTCGCCCGGTCCGTCCACGAGCACCTGCGGTCCAACCGGCAGGCACTGGTCTGGGGGTACGGGCACTACCTGGTGTTCGGCTCGGCGGCGGCGATCGGCACCGGGCTGGAGGTCGCGGTGGAGTCGGCGGTGCACAAGGCGCACATCTCGGAGACCGCCGCCACCGCGACGGTCACCGTGCCCACCGCGCTCTATCTGTTCACGGTCTGGTTGCTGCACTCCCGGCACACCAAGCGGGGCGCGGTGGCCCAGGCGGTGGCGCCGACGGGGGCCGTGCTGGTGCTGGCCTGCACCGCGCTCGGCGGCTCCGGGGTGCTCGCGGCGGGCCTGGTCTGCGCGCTGATGGTCGCGGTGGGCGTGCTGATCCACGGCCGGGAGAGCAGGCGGGCGGGTGCCGGCGGGCCGGGTGCCGGCAGCGCGGGTGCCCGCTAGCCCCGTCCCTCACACCTCACTCGGGAGAGTGAGGACCGGGCGCCTGAACCGGCAGAGTTCGGAGGAGGGCCGGACCCCGCCCGACCTCCGCATCGTGAGATTCCGAGGCCATCGCCAGTCGGCTGTCGATCGTCACGTCCAGGTGCGGAGCCTCCGGCCAGCCGCTCACCACCTCCCGGACCATCGCGAGGAAGTCCCCCGTCCGGGGATGGACGGGGTGAGCGGGGTGGGCGAGGTAGACGGTGGCGCCGGGGGCGTCCGAGACCGGGAGGAAGCGGACGCCCGGATGGCCGTGGCTCTCCGCGGTGCCTGCCGCGCCGAGGCCGAACGCACCGCCGGTGGCGATGAGGTTCAGCCACTCGTCCACGTTGCCCACCTCGACCGTCCCGACCGGGCGCTGCTCCGGGGGCCACAGGTCCGGTGAGGCGGTACCGACGCCCGGCCACAGGGCCAGCGGGAGGTCCTGGCGGACGGTGAGTTCGGCCAGCAGCACCCGGTCCCGGTCGGCAAGGGGGTGGTCGTCGGACACGGCCGCGACCTGGCCTTCCGTGTAGAGGGCCTCGGTACGGATGCGCGGATCGGCGGGGACGGTGCGGAGCACTGCCACGTCGGTGTCCCCGGTGGCGAGGCCTGCGGTGCTGTTGTCCCGCCGGACCACCTCGAGCGGGGCGTGCGGGTACGTGCGGCGCCACGACCGGAGCAGCGGGACGGTCTGCTGTCCGAGCACCGCGCAGGTGTAGCCCAGCCGTAGGGGGCGGGAGATCGTCCGGGCCTCCGCGAGGGCCGCATCCAGGTGGGCGAGGATCGCCCGGGCGTGTTCGAGGAGGGTGGTGCCGACCTGAGTGAGGGCCAGGTGCCGGGAGGAGCGGTCGACGAGCCGGACGCCGACGCGGGTCTCCATCTGGGCAAGCGTGCGGGAGAGGGCGGGTTGCGTCATGTGCAGCCGGGCTGCGGCGGCGGTGACGGTGCCCGCCTCTGCCAGCGCGTCCAGGGCCCTGAGGTGACGCAGTTCCACATCATCCATGCCCGCAGAGCATAGTCCCTGCCCAAGCGGCATTTCCGGGGACCGGGCGTGATCCGTAGTGTCACAGGTACCCGGGGCCGTTCCCGGGATTCGGTCCCGAGACGTGATGGACGGTGTGGGTCATGAGGATTCTTCTGGTCGGTGCGAGCGGAACGCTGGGCAGTGCGGTGCGCCGGGCGCTCGCGGAGCGCGGCCACGAGGTGATCGGCGTGGGCCGCACGGGCGGGGACCTGGTGGCCGACGTCACCGACCCGGAAGCGGTGGCCAGGCTGTATGCGCAGGCGGGCCCGCTGGACGCGGTCGCGGTCGCGGCGGGCGAGGCCGTGTTCAAACCGCTCGGCGAGCTGACCGCCGACGATGTCGCGGCGACGTTCCGCGGCAAGGCGCTGAGCCAGTTGGAGCTGGTCCGCCAGGGCGCCTCCCAGGTGGCCAGGACCGGCTCGTTCACGCTGGTCAGCGGGATCCTCACCGAGGAGCCGATCGTGGCCGGGGCTGCCGCATCCGCGGCGAACGGTGCCGTCGAGGCGTTCGTACGAGCCGCCGCGATCGAACTCCCGCCCCAGCGGATCAACGCGGTGAGCCCGACCGTGGTCGAGGAGTCCCTGCCCGCCTACGGGCCCTTCTTCCCCGGCATGGAGGCGGTGCCCGCCGCCCGGGTGGCGACAGCGTACGTCCGCTCGATCGATGGCTCGCAGACCGGCCAGATCTACCGGGTCCGCTAGAAGAAGCCGGGCCAGGTCCGCGATTCGGTCACCGCGAAGTGCGGGACTGGCCGACCCGCTCCAGCAGTACCGGCTCGTGCCGGGCCAGCCAGTCCAGGTAGGCGGGGTTCACCTTGGCCAGATCCAGGTAGGCGGCCCGCAGTTCGCCGTAGAGCGCGTCCAGCGCGGGCGGGCTGAGCACGCGCGGACGCCAGGTGAACAGCAGCCGGACGGTCAGCGGGTCCCCGTGCACCGGGCGGACCACCGTGCCGGGCCCGGGCAGCGAGGTCGGCTGGCAGGGGCGGACGGCCTCGCCGGAGGCGACCAGCTCGGCGGCGGTGGCGTTGTCCCGCACCTGTACCACCCGGGGGTTGAGCCCGGCCTCGCTGAACACCCGGCGCATCGCCGCGTACTCGTGGTCGGCGGTCGGGTCGACCATCCAGGTGTCCTCGGCGAGGTCGGCCAGGTGGACGACCGGCCGGGCGGCGGCCGGGTGTCCGGCCGCGAGCGCGACGAACTGCGGCTCCCGGGCCATCAGCACCCGCTGCTCGGCGTCCGGCGGCACCCGCAGCGGGAAGCCCTCGCTCTCGTACACGAAGGCCACGTCCAGCTGGTCGGCGGCGACCATCCGCAGCAGCGCGCTGGCCGAGACGTCCACGTGGATGGTGGTGTCGGTGTCCGGCAGCCGCTCGTGCACCCGGCGCAGCCAGGCCGCGACCGCCCGGCTGCCGACGCTGCCGATCCGCAGCCGCCGTTGCCGGCCGGGCCCGGCCGCGTCCCGGGCCTCCTGACGGGCGGCGGTCACCAGGGCGGCCATCTCGGTGATCACCGGCCGGGCCCGGGAGAGCACCGAGTGACCGAGCGCGGTCGGCCTGCTGCCGGTCTGCTCGCGGGTGAACAGGGCGCCGCCGATGGCCCGTTCGATCCGGTGCAGCTGGGTGGTGAGGGAGGGCTGGGTCATGCCGAGCTGGAGCGCGGCCTTGCGGAGGCTGCCGCTGTCGGCGATCGCGCACAGCACCCGGAGGTGTCTCACGTCGAGCTCCACGTCCGGAGCATAGACGCCGCCGCACCACCTCGCCAAGGACATGACAGGCATTCAAGGGCGTGCCGAAGGGCCGGTCGGCGGACCGACCGGCGGACCGACCCGACGCGGCGGCGTGGCGGACCCGGCCGCTATGCGGCCGAGCTATCGCCGGTTGGCATCATCCGCGAGGGCCCCGGGCGGGTCGAAGCTCGGGGACAGCAACCCGCCCCGGTCGCCGCCGGGACGGCCCCCACCGTGCACCGCCACCGGGCCCGGCCCCCACCGGCCCCGGTGCGGCGGCGCACCGCGAAACCGGAGCCCCCGCATGAAGCGATCCGTGCTGTCCGCCGCCCTGGGCCTGGCCCTCGCGGCCGGCCTCGCGACCCTGCCCGCCACCGTGGCCGCCGCGGCCCCGGCCGCCCCGGCCGTGCAGGGCTACACCGCCTCGACGTACGCCGGCTCGGCCGCGGAGACCGCGGACAACCAGGCCTTCTTCCAGGCCGTGATGGCCTCGGCCAAGGCCCGGCAGGCCGCGAACCCGTGGCTGCTGACCGTCACCGTCACCTACGACACCGCGAACGCGCCCTCCTTCACCGGCCAGATATCCCAGGCCGCGCAGATCTGGAACAGCTCGGTGCGCAACGTGCGGCTCCAGGAGACCGGCGGCAGCGGCGACTTCTCGTACGACGAGGGCAGCGACAGCCGCGGCTCCTACGCCAGCACCGACGGCCACGGGCGCGGCTACGTCTTCCTCGACTACCAGCAGAACCAGCAGTACAGCTCGGTGCGCGTGGTGGCGCACGAGACCGGGCACGTGCTCGGCCTGCCCGACGACTACTCCGGTCCGTGCAGCGAGCTGATGTCGGGCGGCGGCCCCGGCCCGTCCTGCACCAACCCGTACCCCGACGGCGACGAGCGCGGCCAGGTCGACTCCCTCTGGGAGAACGGACTCGCGGCGCGGAACTGACCCGGCCCGCAGGCGGGTTCGGAGCGGCGGGGGCCCCCGCCCGCAGATGGGGGCCCGCCCCCCCCGGTCAAAGCCCCCCCCGGGGGCAAGAGGGCCCCCGGACGGCAAGAGCAGGGG
>NZ_JBSHBN010000020.1:0-44583 GCF_053612025.1 Kitasatospora sp. NPDC054768 | reverse complement strand
GTCCCCCCCCGGCGCGTCGCGCGGCCTGGTCGAAACCCGCGGGTTCAAGGGCCGCGCGGCGGGGAAGTCACCCGCCCCGCAGGCGGGTTGGGCGGGGCGGGCCGCCCGGCGGCAAGCGGGCGGCCCGCCGCACCGGGTACTTCCCCGGACGGGAGCCTAGTCGCCGCCGGAACGGAATGCCAGGGGAACGATTGAGTCAAGGCCAGGAAAAGACGACTCAATTCGGCCCCATCACAGGGGTATTGGACGGTGCTATCGCGGGTTGGCATCATCCGCGCACGCACCGGGTTGCCCGAAGCTCTGGGGACACCACCCGTTGACCAGGTGTTCCCCCGGGCCGGCCCCCAACCGGCCACGTCACCTCAGGAATCGGAGCCCCCACATGAAGCGATCCGTGCTGTCCGCCACCCTCGGCCTCGCCCTCGCGGCCGGCCTCGCCGTCCTGCCCACCACGGCCGCCGCCGCGGCCCCGGCCGCCCCGGCCGTGCAGGGCTACACCGCCTCGACGTACGCCGGCTCGGCCGCGGAGGCCGCGAACAACCAGGCCTTCTTCCAGGCCGTGATGGCCTCCGCCAAGGCCAAGCAGGCCGCCAACCCGGGCCTGGCGACCGTCACCGTCACCTACGACGCCAGCTCCGCCCCGTCCTTCCGCAACCAGATATCCCAGGCCGCGCAGATCTGGAACGGTTCGGTCGCCAACGTCCAGCTGCGGTCCGGCTCGGCCGCCGACTTCCGCTACTACGAGGGCAACGACAGCCGCGGCTCCTACGCCAGCACCGACGGCCACGGGCGCGGCTACGTCTTCCTCGACTACCAGCAGAACCAGCAGTACAGCTCGGTGCGTGTGGTGGCGCACGAGACCGGGCACGTGCTCGGCCTGCCGGACCACTACTCCGGTCCGTGCAGCGAGCTGATGTCGGGCGGCGGCCCCGGCACCTCCTGCACCAACCCGTACCCGAACAGCGCCGAGCGCACCCGCGTCAACTCGCTCTGGGTGCGCGGCTGACCCGAGCGGTGAACGCCCCGGACCGGCCGCGCCGAGGCGGCCGGTCCGGGGCACCGCCGTGTCGGGGAGGCGTCGGGCGCTGCTGCCGGGCGACGCCGGGTGCCGGGCGTCGTCGCTGCCGGGCGTTGTCGCTGCCGGGCGTTGTCGGTGCCGCGTGCGAGCATGCGGGCGAGACCCCTCCGCCCCCGACCGTCAGGAGCCACCGCCATGTCCCGTGCCGTCCCCGACCGGCTCGCCGACCTCCCGTACGCCGAGCTGCTGCGCCCGCACACCGGGCCGCTGCGCAGCGACGAGCGGTACGACACCGCGCACTTCGACGGGGGCGAGCACACCGACGAGTCGGGTGCCGGGGCGGCCTTCCTGGAGTGCGCCTTCACCGGTGTCGCGCTCAGCGGGGTCAAGCTGCGCCAGGCCCGGTTCAACGAGGTGTGGGTGCAGGCCGGCCGCTGGGTCGCCTGCGACCTGAGCGACTCCGAGTGGCAGGACAGCTCCTTCGCGGGCGGGGTGCTCGCCGGGGTCGCCGGGTACGGCGCGGCGCTGCGCCGGGTGGTGTTCCGGGGCTGCAAGCTGGAGGCGGTCAACCTGCGCTCGGCGGTCCTGCGGGACGTCGTGTTCGAGGACTGCCTGCTGCGCGACGTGGACTTCGGCGGGGCGAAGCTGACCGGGGTGTCCTTCCCCGGCTCGACCCTGGAGGAGGTCCGGTTGCGCGGCGCGACGCTGAGCCGGACGGACCTGCGCGGCGCCGTCCGGCTCGGCCTGGCCGACGGCCACCAGGGGCTGCGCGGCGCGGTCATCAGTTCCCTCCAACTGATGGAGCTGGCACCGCAGTTCGCCCACGCGCTGGGGATCGAGGTCAAGGACCGCTGAGCACCCGGCCCCCTTCGCCCGTTCAGCCGGGCGTCGCTCGGTGACGCCCCGACGAACAGTCCGCCAATCCTGCCGCACGCATCTGGTGGGCCGCTTCGCGCGCGGTGGAGACTGCTGCGCGATCGAGTGAGCTCCGACTTGTGTGCACAACATCGCCAGCGAAGGGACGGGCCGGGCTGATGGCCGAGTTGAGTCGTAGGAAGTTCGTCACGCTGTCCGGTGCCGCCGCGGCGGGCCTCGCGGTGGCCGGCACCGGTGCCGCCGCGGGGGCCGCCCCGGGCGGCACGGCCGCGACCGCCGCCACCACCGCGCTCGGCACGACCGGCACCATCACCGACGCCCAGCACGTGGTGATCCTGATGCAGGAGAACCGCAGCTTCGACCACTACTTCGGCACGCTGCGCGGCGTGCGCGGCTTCGCCGACCGCAGCGCGATCCAGATATCCGGCGGCTACAGCGTCTTCAACCAGCCCAACGGCCTGTTCGGCCGCCAGTACCCGTGGCAGTTCAGCCAGACCAAGCCGGCCGGCGGCGCCGACCCCGAGCGCCTCGCCCAGTGCAACGGGGACCTCAGCCACGGCTGGTCCGACCAGCACAAGGCCTGGAACGGCGGAAAGCTGGACTCCTGGGTCGCCGCCAAGGGCAACGTCCGCACGCTCGGCTTCCTGACCCGCCAGGACATCCCGTTCCACTACGCGCTGGCCGAGAACTGGACCATCTGCGACGCCTACCACTGCTCCGTGCTGAGCGCGACCGGCCCCAACCGCACCTACCACTGGTCCGGACAGATCGACCCGTCCGGCGCCGCGGGCGGCCCGGCCTACGACGGCGGCGACGAGAAGGGCCTGCGCTGGCAGACCTACGCCGAGGCGCTGGAGACGGCGGGCGTCAGCTGGAAGGTCTACCAGAACGCCGCCGACAACTACGGCGACAACGCCCTGGCGTACTTCACCAACTTCACCGGCGCCCCGGCCGGCAGCCCGCTGGCGGTCAAGGGCATGGGCTCGGTGCCCAAGGTCACCGGGAGGACCCCGGACGACATCGCCGCCGCGATCAAGGCCGATGTGCTGGCCGGCACCCTCCCGCAGGTCTCCTGGATCGTCGCCGACCAGGCCTCCTCCGAGCACCCGTACGCCACCCCGGCCGACGGCGCGCACTTCGTCCACATGGTGATAGACGCGCTCAACGCGGACCCGAACGTCTTCAACTCCACCGTGCTGTTCCTCAACTACGACGAGAACGACGGCTTCTTCGACCACGTCCCGCCGCCGGCCGCCCCGGCCGGCACCCCGGGCGAGTTCTACAACGGCACCAACATCGGCCTCGGCTTCCGCGTCCCGCTGATCGCCGTCTCGCCCTGGACCCGTGGCGGCTGGGTCAACTCCGAGACCTTCGACCACACCTCGGTGCTGCGCTTCCTGGAGGTCTGGACGGCCGCCCTCGGCAAGCCCGCCGCCTGTCCCAACATCAGCGACTGGCGCCGCCGCGTCTGCGGCGACCTGACCAGCGTGTTCGACTTCGCCCACCCGGTGTACGGCCTGCCCGCGCTGCCCGACACCTCGCAGACCATCGGCCTGTCCGCCTGCGGCCCGCTGCCCAACCCGGCCCCGGTGAACAACCAGCTGCCGGTGCAGGAGTCCGGTACCCGGCCCGCGCGCGCCCTGCCGTACCAGCCGAACGCCAACCTGGACCACTGGGACGCCGACGCCGGCGGCGTCATGCACGTCTGGGTGAAGATGACCAACGACGGCGCCGCCCGGGCCTCCCACTTCGCCGCCTACGCCAACGCCTACCGCAGCGGCGGCCCCTGGCAGTACACCGTCGACTCCGGCAGCCCCGTCATCGACTTCTTCAACTGCGGCACCAACGGCTTCGGCAACGGCAAGTACGACCTGACCGTCGTCGGCCCGAACCGCTTCCTGCGCCGCTTCACCGGCGACCTCACCAAGGCGGGCAGGAACGCGGCCGTCACCGCCTCGTACGCGGTCGAGCCGGGGACGGGGAAGCTCGCGCTCCGGTTCGAGCTGGCCAACTCCGGCAGCACGGCGGTGACCTTCACCATCGCCTCGAACAACTACCGGACGGACGGCCCCTGGACGTACCAGGTCCCGGCCGGCGGCAGCGTCAGCGACTTCTTCAACGTGGTCGCGTACAACAACGGCTGGTACGACTTCACCGTCACGGTGGACGCCGACAGCAGCTGGTCCCAGCGCTTCACCGGCCACCTGGAGACGGGTGCGGCGAGCGTCACCGGCTGACGGCCGAACGCACCGGGCGCGGCGCGCGAACGCCGCCGGGCGGCGTCGTCCGAGGACGGCGCCGCCCGGTGGTCCGGTCCCCGCTGCTCAGTTCCCGCGGGCGTAGCCGGAGTCGACGATCCGCTTCGCGCCCTCGGCGTAGTAGCCCGGGTCCTCGGGAAGGTCGGTGGCCAGGCCGTCGACGTACCGGTTGTACATGCAGAACGCGGCGGCGATCAGCACGGTGTCGTGGATCTCGGTGTCACCGGCGCCGGCCGCGCGGGCGGCGGCCACCGCCTCCTTCGAAACCGGCGCGGCCTGCTTCTGCACCTCCGCCGCGATCCGCAGCAGGGCCCGCATCCGCTCCGTGAGCGGCGCGGCCGAGGGATCGGTCAGGGCCGCCTTCACCAGGTCCTCGCCGCCGTCCAACTGCGCCGCGGCGAAGGCGCTGTGGGAGCCCTCGCAGAAGCGGGTGCCGTTGAGCCGGGAGACGTAGGCGGCGACCAGCTCGCGCTCGCCCCGGCTCATCGGGGCCGGGTCCCGCAGCAGCGCGTTGGCGAGCATCCCCAGCGGGGCCGCGGTGTCCGGGCGCAGCGCCAGCAGCCCGCTGATTCCCGGCTGTCCGTTGTCGATGGTGATGTGCGGCACGGGGCAACTCCCTTGTCCGGGACGGTCGGAGGACGCTCCATCGTCCCGGGTGCCGCGCCCTCGCGCCAACTCCGAGATTGCCCCGGCCCCGGCGGGAGCCGCCCGACCGGTCCGGCCGCTCAGACGAACGGGCCCCGGGGGAACCACGGGTCACGGACCTCGCGGGGGCCGTCCGGGGTGAGCAGGGTGAGGCTGTGGGCGCCGGAGGCGTACTCGGCCAGCTGGACCGAGCCGTGCCGGGTCTCCAGCTCGGCCTGCACGGGGACCGGCAGCTTGGTCAGCGCCCGCCGCAGCTGCAGGGCGTCGCGCCGGCTGATCGGCTGCGGGCAGCGCAGCACCAGCCGCAGCGGGCTGAGCGGTCCGCTCACCGGCACCCCGCTGCCCAGCTCGTAGCCGACCGCGCCGATCGGGCCCCAGGGCAGCCGGTGGTCCGCCACCAGTCGGCCGACCTCCGGCAGCAGGGCCAGCGCCGGGATGCCGGCCAGCCGTTCGGGGGCCAGCCGTTCGCGCCGTTCGACCAGCTGCTCGGGCCGCAGCGTCCGGGCCACCGCCGCCCAGGGGGCCAGCGCGTCCATCCGCTGTCCGGGGCGCGGGCCGCGCACGGTGACCGGGAACCACAGTTCGGGCGCCGCCTCCGGGTCCCGGGTGCAGCGCTGCGGGTGCGGGAGGTCCACCGGGTTGCCGACCACGGCGGGTGCCCGGCCGACCGTCACCCAGGGGTGCGCCCGCAGCACCGCCCGCGCCCACGGCGGCAGCTCGCCGCCGGCGAGGGGCCGCAGCGAGCTGGGGCACTGCATCA
The DNA here is from genome assembly GCF_053612025.1 of Kitasatospora sp. NPDC054768. Lineage (NCBI taxonomy): Bacteria > Bacillati > Actinomycetota > Actinomycetes > Kitasatosporales > Streptomycetaceae > Kitasatospora > Kitasatospora sp. NPDC054768. The sequence continues at coordinate 39,026 of NZ_JBSHBN010000020.1, read as the reverse complement.
GCAGCAGGTCGTGCGCGCCGGGCAGCCGGCCGTCCAGCGCGGCCAGCGGGCCGACCCGCCGGCGTGGTCCGTCGTGCGGGTCCTCGGCGGTGCGCCGGGCGTGGCTTCCGGGATGTGCGACGGTCACAGCGGGCTCCAGAGGGTGGCGTCGATTTCGCCGACGGCCCCAATCTGCGCCCGGCCGAGGGCCCGCGGCTACGGTCCTTGGGCGCGTCCACCAGGGACCAAAGGCTCAAGGTGCGCCCGTGGGCACCCGGTGTGAGAGTGGGGGCAGCCCGGTCTTCCGACCTCCCGTCCACCCCGTTTGGAGGAGTCATGGGCATCTTCGACAGGTTGTTCCACCGGCCGCAGCACGAGTCCACCGGGCAGGAGGCCGCCCAGCGCGCCGCCCTCGCCCACGACGAGGCCGCCGACGCGTACGGCAACGACGTCGAGCGGACCCGGGAGCAGCAGGAACGGCTCGCCCAGGAGGAGGACGACCGGCGCGCCGCCGAGAACATGACCGCCGAGGGCGACCCCTGGGGCTGAGCCCGGGGATCACCCCGCACGCGGCGGCAGCGGCGGTCGCCGCAGGTCCGGCCGGGGCGTGGACTCCGGCGGGGGCGCCGCGGCGGGCGCGTCCTCCAGCAGCTCCAGGGCCAGCTGGACGGCCGCGACCAGCTCCGGATGGCGCCCCCGGGCCCAGTCGCGCGGGGTGCGCAGCACGTGCACGTCGGGCTCGACGCCCCGGTTCTCCACCGACCAGCCCAGCCCGCCGCCGAACCAGGAGGCGTTCTTCGGCACCGAGATCTGGGTGCCGTCGCCGAGGGTGTGGCGCCCGCTCATCCCGACCACCCCGCCCCAGGTGCGGGTGCCGATCACCGGGCCGAGCCCGAGCAGCTTGATCGCCGCGATGATCACGTCGCCGTCCGAGCTGGTGGCCTCGTCGGCCAGTGCCACCAGCGGTCCGCGCGGTGCGTGCCGGGGCCAGCGCACCGGTCGGCGGTCCCGGCTGAAGTCCCAGGCCAGGACGTGCCGGGAGAGTTTCTCCAGCACCAGTTCGGAGACGTTGCCGCCGGCGTTGCCGCGGACGTCCAGGACCAGCGCGGGCTTGTCCAGCTCGCGCCGCAGGTCCCGGTTGAACTGTGCCCAGCCGGAGCCGCCGAGGTCCGGGATGTGCAGGTAGCCGCACCGCCCGTCGCTGAACTCCCGCACCAGGGCGCGTCGTCTGGTCACCCAGTCCTGGTAGCGGATGGGCCGCTCGTCGGTCAGCGGGGTGATCACGATCCGCCGCACCGGGCCGTCCGGGCCGCTGCGCAGGGCCAGTTCGAGCGTGCTGCCGCCGGTGCCGGCCAGCAGCGGCAGCGGTCCGCGCAGCGGGTCCACCGGGCGGCCGCCGATCTCCAGGAACTCGTCGCCGTCCCGGACGCCCTGGGCGGCCAGTGGGGCGCGGGCGCGCGGGTCGGAGGTCTCGCCGGGCAGCACCCGGTCGACCAGCCAGCGGCCGTCGGGGGCGTGGCGGGCGTTGGCGCCGAGCAGGCCGAGCGGCTGCTGGGCGAGCGTGGGGCCCTCGGCGCGCCGGGACGGGGTGACGTAGGCGTGCGAGGTGCCGAGTTCGCCGAGGAGTTCGCGCAGCAGGTCGGCGAAGTCGTCGGGGGAGCAGACCCGGTCCAGCAGCGGCTCGTACTGGGCGACCAGCGCGGGCCAGTCCAGGCCGGACATCCGCTCGTCCCAGAACTGGTCCCGGACGATCCGGGCCGCCTCGTGGTAGGCCTGGCGCCACTCGGCGGCCGGGTGCACGGTGTGGGTGATCCGGCGCAGGTCGACGGTGGTCCCGGCGGAGGGGGCGCCGACCGGGATCACCCGCAGCGTCCCGGCCGAGTAGACCGCGATCGAGCCGCCGTCCCCGGAGACCGCGTAGCCGTCCAGCTTGTCGACCACGGTGCTGCGGGTGCCCCGGGCCAGGTCGAAGTGCTCCAGCGAGGGGCGGCCCGAGGTGTCCTCCGGGCTGGCGAAGGTCTGGCCGAGGGTGCCGGAGATCGGCCAGCGCAGCCAGACCAGGCCGCCGCGCACCGCGTCGGTGGCCGAGTACTTGGAGGCGATCACCGGGAACTGGAGCAGCCGCTCGCCGATGCCGTCCGGGTCGACCCGGACGGTGCCGTCGCCGTCGTGGTGCGGGGCGCCGTCCTCGGCCGGGGCGGAGAACGGCGAGGGGGTGTCGGCGGCGAGCGGGACGAGGTACGGGCGGCAGCCGAGCGGGAAGGAGAGGTCGCCGGTGTGCACGTCGTGGACCGGGTCGAAGCCGCGCCAGGACAGGAAGGCCAGGTAGCGGCCGTCCCGGGTGAACACCGGCTGCTCGTCCTCGAACCGGCCGTCGGTGACGTCGGTGGTCGAGGACGGCGCGTCGGTGCGGGTGAGCCGGATGCGGCGCAGTGAACGCCCGGCGACCGGCTCGGACCAGGCGATCCAGTGCGAGTCGGGGGAGAAGCGGGCGCTGGAGACCGGCCCGTAGCCGGAGGCGGCCAGTTCGCGCACCTCGCCGTCGGCGGCGCGGACCAGCAGCAGTCGTCCGTCCGAGGTGGTGGCGGCGAGCCGGCTGCCGTCGGGGGAGGCGGTGAGCTCCAGGACGCGGCCGATCCGTCCGGCGGCGAGCACCCGGTGGTGGTGCTTCCGCGGCCCGGCGTGGCCCGGCGGTTCGGCGTGGCCGGGCAGCGGCATCACCTCGATCGCGTCGGCGCCCTCGGCGTCGGTGATCCAGGCCGCCTCGCCGGTGTGTCCGAGCACCACCGGCAGCCGGGTGCGCACTCCGGGGGTGTCGGCGAGCGCGCGGGCCGGGCCGTCCTTGTGGGTGAGCCAGTACTGGCTGCCGCGTACGGTGATCACCCCGGCCCGGCCGGTCTGGTCGCAGGCGAGGTCCTTGACCTGGCTCGCGGCGCCGACCTGGTACGGGCGGCGGCCGGCCCGGGCGCCGCCGAGCGGGACGCGCAGCCGGTGCGGGGCGGGGGCGTCCAGGCCGTCCAGCAGCCAGAGGTCGCCGGCGTGCTGGTAGACGATCCGGGTGCCGTCGGTGGCGGCCTCGCGGGCGTAGTAGGAGGCGTGGTCGGTGTGGCGGCGCAGGTCGGTGCCGTCGGGGCGGCAGGAGTAGAGGTTGCCGATGCCCTCGTGGTCGGAGAGGAAGGCGACCCGGCCGGCGACCGGCATGGGGGCGGCGAGGTGCCCGGTGTGCTCGGGCAGGATCCGCTCGCCGTCCACCCAGAGCCGGCCGGTGGCGCCGCCCCGGTAGCGCTTCCAGGCGGCGGGCGCGTGCGGGGCGGCGCCGGTGAGCAGCACGGTCCGTTCGTGGTTCATCTGGGCGTCGCCGACCGGCCCCCAGGGCATCCGGCGACCGGGGGAGCCGTCCGGCGGCAGGGCGTGCGCCCAGGTGTAGTGGCCGAAGGGCTCGTGGTAGGAGGTGACGGCCAGGACCTCGCCGTTCGGCAGCCAGCCGCGCACCCGGGTGTCCTGGCTGCCCCAGAAGCTGAGCCGGCTCGCCTGGCCGCCGTCGACCGGGGCGGTCCACACCTCGGGGGTGAGGCCGAGCCAGCTGGTCCAGGCGAGGGTGGTGCCGTCGGGGGAGATGCGGGGGTCGCTGACCCGGGTGCGGTCGCAGCCGACCCGCCAGGCCCGGCCGGTGCCGGCGCCGTCGGCGTCCAGCGGGGCGATCCAGACGTCGTCCTCGGCGGTGAAGGTGAGCAGGCCGCCGTGCAGGTGGGGGTGGCGGAGGTAGCCGGGCGGGGTCACCCCTCCATCCTTCGACGGGGTGTCACCCCCGGCAACCGGAGAAGCCGGGAACCGGTCTGGACCATTGACACCGCCCGGTCGAATCCACTTCAGTGGTCTAGTCCAACTTGGGTGCCAGGCCGGGCCGTTCCCCCCACTGGCGCGTGCTCCGGCGTGCCCTCGGACGTCCCCCACGACCGCGCCATCGCAGGAGCGCCCGCATGCGCAGAACACCCGTCCCCGGAACCCCGGTCACGAGCCGCCGCGCGGCCCTCGCCGCCGGTACCGCCTCCGCCGTCGCCGCAGCCGCCCTGGTCGGCGCCACACTGGGCCTGGCCCCCGCCGCCTCGGCCGGCGAATTCCTGGCCAACGGCGGCTTCGAGTCCGGCTCGCTCGGCCCCTGGAGCTGCACCGGCAACTCCGGCAGCGTCGTCACCGGCCCGGTGCACGGCGGCAGCCGCGCGCTCGCCGCGGCCGCCACGGCCGGCGACACCGCCCAGTGCGGCCAGACCGTCACCGTCGCCCCGAACACCACCTACACGCTCAGCGCCTTCGTCAACGGCTCGTACGTCTACCTGGGCGTGGACGGCGGCGGCCCGAGCACCTGGACGCCCGGCACCGGCGGCGCGTACCAGAAGCTCAGCCTCAGCTTCACCACCGGTGCGAGCCAGACCAGCGCCACCGTCTACACCCACGGCTGGTACGGCCAGGGCACCTACTACGCGGACGACATCTCGCTGGACGGCCCCGGCGCGCCCAGCCCGACGCCCACGCCGACACCCACCGCGACCGCCTCGCCGACCGCGACCCCGACGGGCACCCCGACCGGAACGCCCACCGGGACCCCGACCGGGACCCCCACGGGCACGCCCACCAGCCCGCCCGCCGGCAGCCACACCCTGGTCGGCTACCTGCACGCGAGCTTCGCCAACGGCGCCGGCTACACCCGGATGGCCGACGTCCCGAACTCCTGGGACTTCATCAACCTCTCCTTCGGCGAGCCCACCTCCGTCACCTCCGGCGACATCCGCTTCAACCGCTGCCCGGCCACCGAGTGCCCGGGCGTCGAGTCGGACGACGAGTTCAAGGCCGCCATCGCCGCCAAGCGGGCCCAGGGCAAGAAGGTGCTGATCTCGATCGGCGGCCAGAACGGCCAGGTCCAGCTGACCAGCACCGCCGCCCGGGACACCTTCGTCGGCTCCGTCTCGGCGATCATCGACAAGTGGGGCCTGGACGGCCTGGACATCGACTTCGAGGGGCACTCGCTCTCCCTCAACACCGGTGACACCGACTTCAAGAACCCGACCAGCCCGGTCATCGTCAACCTGATCTCCGCGCTGAAGACCCTCAAGGCCAAGTACGGTCCGGGCTTCGTGCTGACCATGGCGCCGGAGACCTTCTTCGTCCAACTCGGCTACCAGTACTACGGATCGGGCCCCTGGGGCGGCCAGGACCCGCGGGCCGGGGCGTACCTGCCGGTCATCCACGCGCTGCGCGACGACCTCACCCTGTTGCACGTCCAGGACTACAACTCCGGCTCCATCATGGGCCTGGACAACCAGTACCACTCGATGGGCGGCGCCGACTTCCACGTCGCGATGACCGACATGCTGCTCAAGGGCTTCCCGGTGGCGGGCAACACCAACAACGTGTTCCCGGCGCTGCCCGCCTCCAAGGTCGCCATCGGCATGCCGGCCACCACCAACGCGGGCAACGGCTACGTCGCCCCGGCCGAGGTGAACAAGGCGCTCGACTGCCTGACCAAGCTGGCCAACTGCGGGACGTACGTGCCGCGTTCGGGCGCGCAGCCGAACCTGCGCGGACTGATGACCTGGTCGATCAACTGGGACCGGTTCGGCGGCCAGGAGTTCTCCAAGAACTTCAACGGCTACTTCGGGCGCTGACCCGGACGCTCCGCCGGCCCGGACGCCCCCGCGAGTCGACGCCTTCGGGGCCATGCTTGAACCTGACACCGGTGTGAGGTCCGAGCATGGTCCCCATGGCGACCACACAGCTCACAACCCCGGTACCCCGCAAGCCCTTTCCCCTGTCCGCCCTGCTCGCCCTGGCCACCGCCGTCTTCGTCACCGGTCTCACCGAGAACCTGCCCGCCGGCGTGCTGCCCGGGATGAGCGAGGCGCTCGGGGTCGGCGAGTCCGCGGCCGGGCAGACCGTCACCGTCTACGCGATCGGCTCCGCCGTCACCGCGATCCCGCTCAGCGCGGCCACCGCCGGCTGGGGCCGCAAGCGGCTGCTGCTCTCCGCGATGGCGGGCTTCGCGGTCGCCAACACCGTCACCGCGGTCTCCACCAGCTATCCGCTCACGCTGGCCGCCCGCTTCCTCGCGGGCGTCGCGGCCGGCCTGGCCTGGGCCCTGCTCGCGGGGTACGCGCGCCGGCTGGTGCCGGTCGAGCAGCAGGGGCGGGCCATGGCGGTGGCGATGGCGGGCGTGCCGGTGGCGCTGTCGCTGGGAGTGCCGGTCGGCACCTTCCTGGGGCAGGTGCTCGCCTGGTGGGTGCCCTTCCTGGCCATGACGGCCCTGGCGGTCGGCGTGATCGGCTGGATCGCGGCGCTGCTGCCGGACCAGCCCGGGCAGCCGGCCGGTGAGCGGGCGCCGGTCCGCGGGGCGCTCGCCGTGCCCGGCGTGCGGCCGGTGCTCACCGTGACGGTGCTCTTCGTGCTCGCGCACACCATCCTGTTCACCTACATCGCGCCCTTCCTGGACCGGGCCGGCCTCGGCGGCGCCACCGGCACCGTGCTGCTGGTCTTCGGGCTGGCCTCGCTGGCGAGCGTCTGGCTGATCGGCGCGCACATCCACCGCCGGCTGCGGCAGCTGACGATCGGCGCCGCGCTGCTGGTCGCGCTGACGGCGGCCGTCCTCGCGGTGCGGTCCGGCAGCGCGCCGCCGGTGTACGTCGCGGCGCTGTTCTGGGGCCTGGGCTGGGGCGGCGTCCCGACCCTGCTCCAGACCGCGCTCGGCGACGCGGGCGGGGAGCGGGCGGACGCCGCCCAGGCCGTCCTGGTGACCCTGTGGAACGCCGCGATGGCGGGCGGCGGCGTGGTCGGCGGCCTGGTCCTGAGCGGCCTGGGCACCGGCGCCCTGCCCTGGACGGTGCTCGCGCTGATGCTCCCCGTCCTCGCCGTGGCCGCCGCCGCCCGCCGCCACGCCTTCCCGCCCCGGCGGGACGGGGCGGTCGGCTCTAGCGCACCATCAGCCGGTTGACCGCCTCGACCACCTCGGGGGACGCCTTCGCCAGGGAGCCCGACGCGTACGGCGGCTGCGGGTCGTACTCGATCAGCAGCTGGATCGCCTGCGCGGTCGTGTCCCCGCTGATCACGCCGGCCAGCGTCAGGGCGAGGTCGATCCCGGCCGAGACCCCGGCGGCGACGGCGTACTTGCCGTCGATGACGACCCGCTCCGTCCCGGTCGGCTCCGCCCCGTAGCGGGGCAGCCGGTCCAGGACGCCCCAGTGGCTGGTGGCCCGGCGGCCCTTGAGCAGCCCGGCGGCGCCCAGGATCAGCGAGCCGGAGCAGACCGAGGTGGTCCAGGTGGTGGTCGCGTCCACCCGGCGCACCCAGTCGAGCACGGCCCGGTCCGTCAGCTGGGCCTCCGTCCCGGGCCCGCCGGGCACCAGCAGCAGGTCGGCCGAGTCCACCTCGTCCAGGGCGGCGTCCGCGACGAGCGCCAGGCTGCCGAGGTCGTTGCGCACCGGCCCCCGTTCGGCGGCGGTGAACACCACCTCGGCGCCGGGGATCCGGGACAGCACCTCGTACGGGCCGACCGCGTCCAGGGTGGTGAACTCGGGGTAGAGCAGGATGGCGATGCGCATCAGTGACCTCCGGTGGGTTCGGGTCGGAAGCGGCGTCGGTACTCGGCGGGCGGGGCGGCCAGGGCCCGGACGAAGGCGCGCCGCATCGCCTCCGGGGTGCCGTAGCCGCAGGAGCGCGCGATCTCCTCGATGCCGTCGTCGGTGTCCTCCAGCAGCCGCCGGGCGGCCTCCAGCCGGACCCCGTCCACGTACCGGCCGGGGGTCACCCCCACCTCGGCGGCGAAGGCCCGGGCGAAGTGCCGCGGCGACAGCGCCGACCGGCCGGCCAGCGCCTCGACCGAGAGGTCGGCCTCCGGGTGCTCGGCGATCCACCGCTGCACCTCGCGCAGCGGCCGCCGGGCCGCCACCTGGGCGGCCAGCTGGGTGCTGAACTGGGCCTGGTTGCCCGGCCGGCGCAGGAAGACCACCAGGTGGCGGGCGACCAGCAGGGCCGTTTCGCGCCCGAGGTCCTCCTCCACCAGGGCCAGCGCCAGGTCGATCCCGGCGGTGACCCCGGCCGAGGTGGCGATCCGCCCGTCCCGGACGTGGATCGGGTCCGGGTCCACCTCGACGTCCGGGAACCGCCGGGCCAGTTCCTCGCCGTAGGCCCAGTGGGTGGTCGCCCGGCGTCCGGCCAGCAGCCCGGCCTCGGCGAGCAGGAAGGCGCCGGTGCACACCGACACCACCCGCTCGGCCCGTCCGGCCAGCTCCCGGATCCGTGCCACCAGGGCCGGGTCCGGGCGCTCGGTGTCCATCCCGCCGGGAACCAGCAGGGTGTGCACCGCCCCGACCTCGGTCAGGTCCGCGTCCGGCAGCAGCCGCAGTCCGCTGTGGCTGCGCACCGGACCGCCGCCGGGGGAGGCGGTGGTCACCCGGTAGGCCGGGGGCTGCCCGGACGCCCGGCCCGCCCCCGCGAACACCTCCAGGGGACCGGTCACATCGAGGCTCTGCACGCCCTCGAAGAGGACGATGACCACGCTGTGCGCTCTCATACGGCCAGCCTCCCAACGGGGAGCGGTGGCAGCAATGACCTGCTTCCCACCTTTCCTGCCATCCGGCGCGTGCGGGGGGGGCAAGTGGCGGCGTGGGAACGGAGGGGCGCGCGGGAGGCGGGCGTACGAAAGGGCGTACGAAAGGGCGTACGCCGAAACGCCGGAAGGCCCTCCGCTCTCGCGAAGGGCCTTCCGGCTGTCTGTGCGCCGCCAGGGACTCGAACCCCGGACCCGCTGATTAAGAGTCAGCTGCTCTAACCAACTGAGCTAGCGGCGCCTGCTGACGTGGAGAACATTACCTGGTCAGCAGCCGAAACTCACAATCGGCCCGGGGCGGGGAGCCGGGCGCGTTCACATGGTCAGCACCACCTTGCCCCGGACGTGCCCGGCTCCGACCAGCTTGTGGGCCTGGGCGACCCGCTCGATCGGGAACGACTCCGCGATCTCCAGCCGCAGCCCGCCGGCCTCCCAGAGCTCGACCAGCTCGGCCAGCCTTCCGGCCGTCCGCTCGCCCCGCAGCCCCCGGACGCCCAGTCGCTCGGCGCCGGGGTAGTCGACCACGGTGCCGATCCGGGTCCGGTCGGCGACCAGTTCGACGGAGGCCTCCAGGGCGCCCCGCCCGGCGGCGTCGAAGGCCGCGGTCACCCCCTGCGGTGCCACCGCCCGGACCCGCTCGACCAGCCCCTCGCCGTAGGTGACCGGCACCGCGCCCAGCTCCCGCAGGTAGCCGTGGTTGCGCTCGCTCGCGGTGCCGATCACCGTGGCGCCCCAGGCCCGGGCCAGCTGGACGGCGACCGTGCCGACCCCGCCCGCGGCGCCGTGCACCAGCAGGGTGTCACCGGGGCCGACGCCGAGCCCGGTGAGCGCCACGTGCGCGGTCTGGCCGGAGGCGGAGAGGGAGCCGGCCTGCTCCCACGGCATCCCGGCGGGCTTGGCCACCAGCCGGTCGGCGTCCACCGTGACCAGGTCGGCCTGGCCGCCCAGCACCCGGAAGCCCAGCACCTCGTCCCCGACCCGCCAGTGCCCGGCGTCCGGGCCGAGGGCGTCCACCACCCCGGCGAACTCGTTGCCGAGGACGAACGGCGGCTCGACCGCCAGTCCCGGCGGGCGGAACCCCTCGCGGATCGCGAGGTCCACCGGCTGCACGCCGGCGGCGTACACCCGTACCCGCACCTCGCCCGGCCCGGGCCGCGGGTCGGGCACCTCGGCGACCCGCAGGACCTCCGGACCGCCGTTCCCCGTCACGGTGACCGCTTTCATGCTGTTCCCGCCCCTTCTCGATCCCTCCGATGTCGACGATCATCCGACCTGAAGTGTGCTTGAGGTCAAGTCATTGTTCAGCGTGTCGACACCGATGGGCGCATTGTCAGATTTATCCTGGGCGGCGCTCAGCCGTCCGTCGTCGAGAGGAACCTCCCCGTGGGCCAGCTGCCCCTGTTCTTCCTGGTGCTGCTCGCCTCCGTGGTGACCATGCCGCTCGGTCGGAGGATCGGCGTGCCGCAACCGGTGCTGATGACCCTGCTCGGCATCGTCATGGCGCTGGTCCCGCAGATCCCGGACGTCACCATCGAGCCCGAGCTGATCCTGCCGCTGGTCCTGCCGCCGCTGATCTTCGCGGTGGCCCGGCGCTCCTCGGTGCGCTACTTCAAGGCCAACGCCCGCTCGATCCTGCTGCTGGCGGTCGCCCTGGTGGCGGTCACCACGGTCGCCGTGGCCGGCACCGTGCACTGGCTGCTGCCCACCCTGCCGCTGGCCGCCGCCATCGCGGTCGGCGCGCTGGTCTCCCCGCCCGACCCGGTCGCCGCCGTCGCGGTGGCCGGGAGCGTCGGGCTGCCCCGCCGCCTGGTGGCGATCCTGGAGAGCGAGGGGCTGTTCAACGACGTCACCGCGATCGTCATCTACTCGCTGTCCATCGAGGCCATGGTCAGCGGCGACTTCTCGGCCGGCGACGCGGTGCTGCGCTTCGTGCTGTCCGCGGTGCTGGCCGTGGTGGTCGGCGTCGCGCTCGGCTGGGTCAACACCCGGCTCGCCGAGCGCCTGGACGACCCGACCCAGCAGGTCGCGCTCAACCTGCTGGTGCCCTTCGCCGCCTACACCCTGGCCGAGGAGATCCACGGCTCCGGCGTGCTCGCCGTCGTGGTCTGCGCGCTCTACCTCGCCGAGCGGGCCTCCGACGCGGACGCCGTCTCCTACCGGCTGGTCGGCAACGCCTTCTGGGAGGTGGTCGAGATCCTGATCACCGGCGTCGCCTTCGGCCTGATCGGCCTGGAGCTGGCCACCGTGCTCAAGGAGGCCGGCCGCGGCTGGACCGGATTCCTCGGCGACGCCGCCGTGGTCATCGCCGTGGTCGTCCTGGTCCGGCTGCTCTGGCTGCTGCCGGCCGGCTGGCTGTCGAAGAAGCTGCGCTCCGGCGACGACGAGGACACGCCGTTCAGCTGGAAGGAGAGCGTGATCCTCTGGTGGTCCGGCATGCGCGGGGTGGCCACCGTCGCCCTGGCGCTCGCCATCCCGCTCACCCTGCACTCCGGCGAGAACTTCCCCGAGCGCGGCCGGCTGGTCTTCATCGCCTTCAGCGTGGTGCTCTTCACCCTGCTGGTGCAGGGCCTCACCCTGCCCTGGCTGGCCAAGCGGTTCGAGCTGGACATCGACCAGGACAAGCACGAGCAGGCCGTGCGCCAGCTCTGGTGGCGGGCCGCCAAGGCCGGGCTCAGCCGGCTCGGCGAGCTGGAGGAGCAGGACCGGCTGCCCGCCGAGGTCGCCGACCGCCTGCGGGACCGTCAGCACGACCGGCTGGCCCGGCTCTGCCCGGAGAACTACGCCGAGGAGGAGGCCGCCGAGGCCAAGCTGCGGATGGCCCAGTGGCGCGCCGCCCGGGACGTCGAGCAGGAGATGATCGCCGCCTCCCGCCGAGAGATGCTCGCCGCCCGCAGTGAGCTCGGCGCCGATCCGGAGCTGGTCGACCAGGTGCTGCGCGGACTCGACCTGCGCTCCGAACGGAAATGACGGGGCGTCCGCTCCCCGCGGGCGCACCGTCCGCGCCCGCGGGGCGGAATGTGCGCGACCGGCCCCGGGGTTGCATAGGCTGAACCCGGGCAGGCCGTCAACGGAGTCGGCGCACCACCAGTACCCGCACGACCTCGGCGAACCCTCACGCCTGGCCCTGCCGGTTTCTGCACCCAGATGAATCGAGGACCCACCGATGTCGGAGACCCGCGCCGACGCCCGCACCCCGCTGGACCGGACCCCGCAGTGGGCCGCCCTGGCCAAGCACCGGGCCGAGCTGGGCGACACCCACCTGCGTGAGCTGTTCGCCGCCGACCCCGAGCGCGGCCGCCGCCACACCCTCCGGGTCGGCGACCTGCACGTGGACTACGCCAAGCACCTGGTCACCGACGAGACGCTGGAGCTGCTGCGCGAGCTGGCCGCCGCCACCGGCGTCGCCGAGCTGCGGGACGCCATGTTCCGCGGCGAGAAGATCAACAACACCGAGCACCGCGCCGTCCTGCACACCGCGCTGCGCGCCCCGCGCGGCGCCGTGATCGAGGTCGACGGCGAGAACGTGGTGCCCGAGGTGCACGCCGTCCTCGACAAGATGGCCGCCTTCGCCGAGCGGGTCCGCAGCGGCGAGTGGAAGGGCCACACCGGCAAGCCGATCCGCGCCGTCGTCAACATCGGCATCGGCGGCTCCGACCTCGGCCCGGCGATGGCCTACGAGGTGCTCCGCTCCTACGCCAAGCGCGACCTCGACGTCCGCTTCGTCTCCAACGTCGACGGCGCCGACCTGCACGAGGCGGTCCGCGACCTCGACCCGGCCGAGACGCTGTTCATCGTCGCCTCGAAGACCTTCACCACCATCGAGACCATCACCAACGCGGTCTCCGCCCGCAACTGGCTGCTCACCGGGCTGCGCGCCGACACCGACGCGGTGGCCAAGCACTTCGTCGCGCTGTCCACCAACGCCCGGGGCGTGCAGGACTTCGGCATCGACACCGCCAACATGTTCGAGTTCTGGGACTGGGTGGGCGGCCGCTACTCCTACGACTCGGCGATCGGCCTGTCGCTGATGATCGCCATCGGCCCGGACGCCTTCCGCGAGATGCTGGACGGCTTCCACCTGGTCGACGAGCACTTCCGCACCGCCCCGCCCGAGCAGAACGTCCCGCTGCTGCTCGGCCTGCTCGGCGTCTGGTACGGCGCGTTCTTCGACGCCCAGGCGCACGCGGTGCTGCCCTACTCGCACTACCTGTCCAAGTTCACCGCCTACCTCCAGCAGCTGGACATGGAGTCCAACGGCAAGTCGGTGACCCGCGACGGCACCCCGGTGGACTGGCAGACCGGCCCGGTGGTCTGGGGCACTCCCGGCACCAACGGCCAGCACGCCTACTACCAGCTGCTGCACCAGGGCACCAAGGTCATCCCGGCCGACTTCATCGGCTTCGCCAAGCCGGTCGCCGACCTGCCCCCCGGCCTGGTCGCCCAGCACGACCTGCTGCTGGCCAACTTCTTCGCCCAGACCCAGGCGCTGGCCTTCGGCAGGACCCCGGAGGAGGTCGCGGCCGAGGGCGTGCCCGCCGATCTCGTCCCGCACAAGACCTTCAAGGGCAACCACCCGACCACCACCATCCTGGCCGGCGAGCTGACCCCCTCGGTGCTCGGCCAGCTGGTCGCGCTCTACGAGCACAAGGTGTTCGTCCAGGGCGCGATCTGGAACATCGACTCCTTCGACCAGTGGGGCGTCGAGCTGGGCAAGGTGCTCGCCAAGCGGATCGAGCCGGTGCTGCTCACCGGCGAGGGCGCAGAGCAGCTGGACAGCTCCACCGCCGAGCTGGTCGCCCGCTACCGCGCGCTGCGCGGCCGCTGAGCCCGGGTCGGGCCGTCCGCTCCGGCGCGGGCGGCCCGGTCGCCCGGGGCCTCGGGCCTTCGGGCCGGAAACGCCGGAAGGCCCTTCGCTCTCGCGAAGGGCCTTCCGACCGTCTGTGCGCCGCCAGGGACTCGAACCCCGGACCCGCTGATTAAGAGTCAGCTGCTCTAACCAACTGAGCTAGCGGCGCCTGCTGACAGAGAAGACTGTAGCAGCGCCGTGCGGCCGAGCCAAAATCGAATACCGGCCGCCCCGCGTTCACCCTCCGGTCACGACGGGCGCCCCGGTGGGAACCGGCTCGCGCGCCGCCCGCACGCAGGCCCAGAGCACCACCGCGGCGCCGGGCAGCCGGGGACTGCGCTGTTCGGGTGCGACGATCCACCGACCGGCCCCCTGCCCGGGGGAGTCCGGACTGTTCACCATCCGCTGCAGGGGCGGCACGGTCACCGCGTCGCCCCTGCCGTGGCACAGCAGCGGCGGCACGTCCCGGGCCCACTCCTCCCAGGCCAGCAGCCGGCGCAGCCGGGGCGCGGCGCCCGGCTGGACGAACAGCAGCATCCGCCCCCGGTGGACGGCCACCGGCCCGCAGCCCGGTCCGGAGGCCCACAGCTCGTCCAGCACCCGGCGGCCGAACAGCGCCGGCATGCTGATCACGTCGAAGGCGCGCCCGCAGGGCAGCACCGACGGCGCCCAGGGGCGGCTCTCCCACAGGGCGCGCATGCTGCGCGGGTACTCGCTGGCGGAGGCGAGCCAGGCCTCGCCGGCCGCGCCGACGTACTCCACCGACGGGTGCATCACCGACGGGTATGTCGCCGACGGGTACGTCACCGACTGCTGCGTCACCGACTGCTGTGTCCAGATCTCCACGGGGAGCAGCCTGCGCGGTGCCCGCCCGCGCCGGGACGGAAAGCACGGTTCGCCGGACAGCGCGGCGGGGGACGGCGTACCCTTCCCCGCCGCGCATATGCCAGTGGCCCGTGTCCGGCGGACGGGCGCGGGGCTCAGTCCTCGTGCCGGCGCGGCTGGAGCAGGCTGCGGCCGTACTCGATCATCTTGGCGGCGTAGTCCGGGGTCCAGTCCGCCCGCCGGGCGACCTCGGCGTCGGACAGCGCGTCGAACCGGCGCGGGTCGGCGAGCTGCGCGGCGGCGACCGCCTGGAAGTCCGTGGCCCGCTCGGCGGCGGCCCGGAAGGCCAGGGCCAGTTCCGTGGAGCGGCGCAGCAGCTCCGCCGGGTCCTCGATCGACTCCAGGTCGAAGAATCGTTCCGGCTCGGGTTCGGCGGACTGCGGCTCGAACAGCAACTGCACCGGACGCAGGCGCCTGGTGGGCTCGGACGACTCTGGGGAGTCGGGCATGGACGGACACCTCCGGGTCTCGGGTGGGGGGAAAGAATCTGCTCCGGGCCGCGCCGCCCGGTCGTGGCCGCCGTCCATTGTCTCGCGGCGGTGGCCGGTAGCGGAACGGTGCGCACCCGAGCGCTATTCCCCGGCCCGCGCCGGGCGTGCGCCTCCCGCGCCGCGCTTCCGGATCGCATGCGAACCGGTTGTCCCGGTGTACCCGGTCGTCCGACGAAGCTGGAGAGAACCCCCATGCGAGTGAGAAGAGGCCTCACGGCCCTCGCCCTGTCCGTCCTGTCCCTGCCGGGCGCGCTGCTCGCGGTCGCCGCCGTCGCCCCGCCCGCCGCGGCCGCCGAGACGGCCCTGGTGGTCACCGGGGAGCCGAGCGGCGCGGACGGCGTCTCGACGGCGACCTGCCCGTCCGGAACCCACCTGACCGGCGGCGGCTACCGGCTCCAGCCGGACGCGGCCGGCCCGGTGCGCGCCACCGGCCCCACCGCCGACGGGCGCGGGTGGAGCGCACAGACGGAGCGGGGCCCGGTGGTGGCGTTCGCGGTCTGCGAGACCGAGGACTGACACCGGCGGCTACCTCAGGTGGACCCGGTGGCCGCCCAGGTGGTGCAGCACCTGGTGGTTGGCCTCCCAGCCGTCCGGAAAGGTCACCGGCACGCCCAGCTGCACCGGCTCGGTCGCGGGGTGCTCGTCCAGCAGCTCGGCGATCCCGGCCCGGGCCACCACGATGCAGGCGTGCCGGTGCCGGGAGGCGAGCACGCAGAGCCGGCCGGTCTCCAGGTGGAAGGCGGTCGCGTCGGGGCGCCCGGAGAGCGGGTGCAGCACCACGGTGACGTCGTACTCGCGGCCCTGGAGGCGGTTGGCGGTGTCCACCGTGACGGCCGGACCGGCCGCGCCGTCCACCGGCACGCCCGCCTTGAGCAGCGCCGCGCGCACGGCCGCCGCCTGGTCCCGGTGGGCGGTGCCGACCGCGACCCGGTCCGCGGTGAGCGGGGCCTCGCCCTGCTCGGAGTGGGCGGTCAGCCCCCGCTCCAGCAGCCGGCGGACGGTGGCCGCGACGGCCGCCACGGCCTGCGGGTCGGTCCGTACGGTGTGCCGGGCGGGCAGCTCCAGCAGCGCCCAGCCGTGCTCGGCGGCCCGGTCGATCACCGCGTCCAGGGCGGAGCCGTCCGGGCGCACGGAGGCCGTCAGCCGGCGGTCGTCCGGGCCGGTGCCGGAACGGAACGGCGTGTACGGGTAGAAGGCCCGTGAGATCAGCGGCGCGGCGCTGGCGGGCAGCCGCCAGGAGACCGGCAGCCGGTGCGGCTCGATCTCCGGGTTGTGCGCCAGCATGGTGACCACCGCGCTGCCGGACGGGTCGTACGACAGCCCGGCCCACTGCTCGGTGCCGACCACGGTGAACGGGTCCAGCTGGCCAGGGTCGCCGACGAACAGCGCCCGCTCGAACAGCCGGGCCACCGCGAGCAGGGCGTCCGAGCGCATCTGGTACGCCTCGTCGACGATCGCGTGCCGCCACGGGGCCTCGGCCCGCACCCACTGCCACTTGGCCGAGGTGGAGATCACCACGTCGTGCTCGACCAGGTCGGCGACCTTGTCGGAGGGCGTCACGTTGGCGTGCTTCAGCACCTCCGGGCCGGGCCGGGAGTCCGCGGCGTGCAGTCGGCCGATCGTCAGCTCCGGCGCCTTCCCGGCCAGCCGGCCGACCAGGTCGTCCACCTGGCCGTTGGTCTGGGCGACGATCATCAGCCGCTCGCCGGCCTCGACCAGCTCGCGCGCGGCCCGCACCACGAGCGTCGACTTCCCGGCGCCGGGCGGGGAGTCCACCACCACGCCGCGCGGGGCGCCGGCCGGCGGCCGGACGGTGGCCGCCAGGATCCGGGCCACCGCGGCGTCGGCGGCCTCGCCCGGGGCCTGCTCGGGGGTCATCGGACGGCTCACTCCCACTCCTCGGAGACGGACGGGGCGGACGGGGCGGGTACGGGCGCGGCGCCGGGCGGGCCGCCGTGGGTCCAAGGGGTGTCGTCCGGCTCGGGCAGCGGCGCGGACTGGCGCACCGTCAGCTCGAACAGGGTGAAGGTGACCGACTCGCCGGGCTCGGGCAGGCTGCCCGGCTCCGGCTCCTTCCGGCGGCCCATGCCGGAGAGCACCCGCAGGGTGAGGGTGCCCCCGGCGGTGTCCACCGCGACGATCTCCGCCTTCTGCGCGGACGCGCCGTGCACGCGGTGCACCTCGCGGCCGAGGTCCGCGTGCGGACGGTCGGCGGTGCGCAGGGTGACCAGCGGGCGCGGCTTGGGGGAGCGGCCGGTGGTGTCCCAGTCCGGCACCACCTCCGTGACCACGCCGCTGAACGCCTCGCCGGCCAGCCGGTGCTCGGCCATCGCCAGCGGGTCGTCCAGCGCCTCCTGGACGTCGAGCCGGGCCTGCTCGCGTTCGCGCTGGGCGAGCTTGCGGGCGGCGGTGACGGCGTCGTCCTGCCGGGGCTGCGGCGGCTCGCCGGCCGCCAGCCGGTCCCGGTGGCCGGTGTAGGACCAGCGGTCGCCGGTCCAGCGCTCCTCCAGGTGACCGGCCGGCGGCAGGGTCCGCAGCAGGTCCAGGCCCTGCCAGACGTCCCGCCAGGTGGGCAGCAGGACGGTCGACAGCGCCTCCTCCAGCGCCGTCACCGCGGCCCGCACGGCCGCCCGGGCGCGTGCGGCGGCGGCCTCGTCGCGCTGCTCGGTGCTGTGCTGCAGGGCACCCACCGCGGAGTCGTAGCGGGTGATCGCCGGGGCGAGCACGAACTCGTCGAAGCGGGGGTCGGTCGTCGGCCCGGCCGGCGGGTGCAGCAGCTGCCCCCGGTCGTCCCGGGCGGACTCGGCCAGCTCGGCCGCCTGCGCGCCGGTCAGACCGGCCGGCGGGTGGTGCCAGGCGAGCCGGGCCGCCAGGTGCTGGTCCTCCAGGTGGCTCTGGCCGGTCGCCCAGTGCCGGGCCAGCAGGCCGGTCATCGGCAGCAGCAGCGAGGACCCGGGCACCTGGGCGCGGTCGGTGAGGTGGGTCAGCCAGCGGCCGAGCAGCGGCACCCGGACCGGCGCCGGGTACGGGCCCGGCTCCGCGTCCTCGGCGGTGCGGCGGAAACGGGTCGAGCGGCCGATCAGGGCGAGGTGGTGCACGCCCGCGCCGTTCGGCACGATCAGCTGCGGGGCGTCCGCGCACAGCTCGCGGAACACCTGGGTCTTCTCGCCGCTCTCCGGGTCCTTCTCGGAGCCCTCGATCTGCTCGACGTCCTCGGCGAAGGACTCCAGGTAGGGCAGCAGGTCGGCGGCCAGCTCGGCCAGGAAGTCGAACCGCAGGGTGCGGTTGAGCGGCTGCGGCACCAGGTGCAGCCGGGGCGCGTCCCGGTCGGTGCCGAGCAGCACCGCGAGCGGCGCGCCGGACTCGCCGGCGGCGGTCAGCGGGACCAGCACCATCGGGCGGTCGGACAGGTGCCGGTGCCGGACGGTGGCCAGCGGCTCGGCCCGGCCGCTGCGGACGGCCTCCAGCCGGGCGAGGGTGGTGAGCAGACTCATGCGCCCGCCCCGCTTCGCCCGGCGGTGCTCTCGCGGCCCTCGGCCGGGGCCGCTCCCGCGTCGCGCCCGCTCATGCGACGGCCCCCGGGGCGCCGGCTCCGGCGGCCGTGGCTGCCGCGGCCGCCGCTTCCAGGGCCTCGGCGCGCAGTGCGGCCGCGTAGGCCAGGCGTTCGGCGGCGTCGTCCGCGCCGTCCAGGTCGTCGCCCTTGGTGCCGGCGGCGGCCAGCGCCCCGGACACCGTCCGGATGCTGCCCAGCTCGCCGCGCACGCCCCGGCCGAGCTGCTCGACCCGGTCGCCGCAGCGGGCCCGGGCACGGCAGTGGAAGCCGAGTTCGCAGGTGGAGAGGCAGTCCGGGCTGTACGCGGCGGGCACCGCCTCGACCGAGGCGGCCAGCTGCTCGGTGGTCCGGGCCGGCGCGCCGTCCTCGTCGGCGGCCAGGTCGAAGCCGGCGTCCGGCGGCAGCGCCTCCAGCAGCCGGCCGATGCCGGTCATCCGGCTCAGCTGGCGCCGGGTGGTGGCCAGTTCGCGGCGGACGTCCACGGCCACCGCGGTCGGCCGGTTGCCGAAGTCCTTCGGGCAGACCAGCAGCACGCTGGTGCGCGGGCTGCCCGCGAGCCGCTGCTCGGTGTACGGGTCCCCGGCGAGCGGCTGCCCGGCCGCCGCGGCGGCGGCCTGCTGGAGCGCCAGCACGTACACGGCGGCCTGCCGGGCGGCGGCGCCGACCTTGGCCGGGTCCGCGCTGCCGTCCAGCACCGGGAAGGACTTGATCTCGACCACGGTGCACCGCCCGCCGTGCACCACCAGGGCGTCCGGCTCCAGGTAGGCGGTGCTGCCGGCCACCGCCAGGCGCAGCATCGGGTGGTCGAGCAGCGTCCAGGCCTCCGGGTCGGCGGCGGCCGCGGCCAGTGCCTCGGCCGTCCGGTCGGCGCGTACGGCCGGGCCGGAGCGGTGCAGCAGGTCCGGCACCCGGAGCGGGGCCCGGTCGTCCGCCGGGAGGCCCAGGTGGTGGCGCAGCGGCTCCAGCAGCGGGGCGTAGCCGTCCGCCTTCAGCCGGGACTCGAAGATCACGCCGCGGGCGATGGCGAAGGGGGACTGGCCGAAGGGGGCGGGCCGGCCGAGCCGGGCCGCCAGCGCGGACTTGTCCACCCCGGCCGCGTCGAGCACGGCGCGGCGGTGGCAGCCCGGATTGGCGGCGAGCGCGGCGAGGGAGCGGGCGTTCAGACTGCGTTGCGGGGCCGGTCCGCGCAGCTCCGCGAGCCGCTGGGCGAGCGGCTCAGCGGGCCCGCCCGGCGGGACGTTCGTCGAGACGTTCATGGTGCGGCCCAGTGTCGCATCCGGGTCCGACAACGCGGTGCGGACCGGCCGTTGGACGACCGGGCGGCACGGCGGTCGACACGCCGGCCGGTGCACCGGCCGGCACCCGGGGCGGCCGTGGTCGGACCCCCGGCGGACCGCGCCCGCCGGCGTGCGGCCGCGCCCGCCGCCACGGCCCCGCGATCGTGGCCGCCGTCCGGGTGGGGGATCATGGAGCCCGGTGCTCAATGGTGAGACCGACCGTTGCCACCGCCCTGCTGTCGCTAGGAGCCCCCATGCCCGCCCGCATCGTGCTGGTCCGCCACGGCGAGACCGAGTGGTCCGCCACCGGCCGCCACACCGGCCGCACCGACATCCCGCTGACCGAGGAGGGCCGCGCGATGGCCCGGGCCCTCGGTGCCCGTCTCGCCAAGGCCCCCTGGAACGGGCTGCCGGACGCGCTCGTCCGCACCAGCCCGCTCGGCCGGGCGAAGGAGACCTGCGAGCTGGCCGGTTTCGGCGACCGCGCCGTGGAGCGCCCGGAACTGATGGAGTGGGACTACGGCGCGTACGAGGGCCGCACCGGCGCGGACATCCGGGCCACCGACCACCCCGGCTGGCTGATCTGGCGCGACGGGGTGCCCGGCGGCGAGAAGCTCTCCGACGTGGCCGCCCGGGTGGACGCCTTCCTGGCCGGCCTCAACGAGGAGCACGGCGTCCCGGAGCCGGACACCACCGTGATGCACTGCGCCGACCGGGACGTGGTCCTGTTCGCGCACGGCCACCTGCTGCGCATCCTGGCCGCCCGCTGGCTGGGTCTGCCGCCCGAGTTCGCCCAGCGGTTCAAGCTCGGCACGGCCGCGCTCTGCGTGCTGTCCTGGGAGTACGGCGCGCCGGCGGTGGAGATCTGGAACGACCTGTCCCACCTGGACGGTCTGACCGCCGGGCACTGACCCCGGGCGGGCGCCGACCGCGCCGGTTCCCGGTCCGCCGGGCGGCGGCTCGGGGCTTCCCCCGGGGGTCCTGCCCGGGGCCTGCCCGGGCCCTGTGCGGGTCCTACGCGGCCGCCGCCCGGTCGTAATCGGTCAGGAACCGGCGCACCTCGGGCACCGCGACGTGCCGGCGCAGCCGTCCCGCGGTGTCCGCGAGCATGCTCCGGATCCGGGCCGAACCGACGGCGTCGAACAGCGCGACGGCGGCCGAGCCGTGGTGCGCCGCGCCCGCCAGGTCCCCGCGGCCGAGCCGGTCGTGGGCCAGCTCGGCGGTGTACAGCACCCGGTTGCGGACGAAGTGCGGCTCCTGGAGCGTTATCGCCAGCACGGCCTGCTCGCTGGCGCGGTCCCAGTCGCCGAGCGCCGACCAGCACTGCGACTGGAGCCCGGCGATCTCGGCCTCGCCGAAGAAGGACATCCACTCCGGGTCCCGCGCACCGGGGCCCCGGTCGAACAGGGCGTACGCCCGGCCGAGGGCGCGCTCGCAGGAGGCGCGGTCCTGGAGCAGGGCCCAGGCACCGGCCTCGCGCATGGTCAGCAGGGCGAGCAGCCGCTCGGAGTCCAGCTCCCGGGCGGCGACCTGCCCGGCCTGGGCGGCGCGCAGCGCCTCGCGCGGGCGGCCGGCGTCCCGGGCGAGGAAGGCGCTGTTGCAGAAGACGTGCGCCTCCAGGCCGGAGTCCCCGGCCATCCGGGCGGTGGCGAGCGCCTCGGAGTAGAACGAGCGGGCGTCCGCGAGACGGTTCGAGTCATGGGCCAACCAGCCGACGGAGATGGCGAGTTCACCCGCCCCGGCCTGGAGTCGGCGCTCCGTCTCGGCGCTGTACTCGCACTCGTTGAGCAACACGTAGGCGTTGCGCAGCGACCGCCCGGCGAGCTCGTACAGGGCGTCGGCGCCGTGCGCGTCGTCGGCCAGCCGGATCTCCCGGACGGCCTGTTCGACGCCGAACACCTCGGCGGCGCCGACCCGGCGCGACGGCGCCACCGGCCCGGGGCGGCCGGGCACCAGCGGTTCGCCGCCAAGTAGCGACGGTGCGGTGAACTCCGCACCGGGGAAGGCGCCTCGGCCGGTGAGCGCACCGGAGGCGCCGTCGGCACCGGCCTGCCGGCCGGCGGCCGATGCGGGTCGGTCGATGCCGATCACGGCGGCCAGCGCGGTGGTGCCGCCGGCCAGGAACGTACGGCGACGCACGTCGTCGTTCTCCTCGTCGAGATAGGGCGATCCATCGAGCCCCCGGGGCGCCGTCCCGGGACTCGGCCACGGGGGCCCGTCCGGAGCGGCTGGATCCGCGTACGGCGAGGCAGCGTACGGGAGTTGAGTGGAGAGTGGTGAGCGCGGGGCGGGCGGGGGCGGGAACGTCGGGTGGAGCGGCGGCGGTTCGCTCCACCCGCCGGATCCGGCCACCGGGCGGCGGCGGACGGAGGTCCGGGGGGCGAAGCCGAGGTCGGTGAGCGTGCGGTCCGGCCACATGTGCCGGAACACCCGCTCGTAGGCGTAGTTGGGGCAGCGGATCTCACCGGATTCGACCCGTCCGACGTAGCGGGCGTCGCAGGACACGTGCTCGCCGATCTCGCGGGCGGCCCTGCGGACGGCCGTGGCGAACTCGCCGGGTGAACGGTCGCCGCGCAGTGCGCGCATCACGGGGTTGGGGGACGGTCGGTTCGGCTCGGCCGGTGGGGTGGCTGCCATGGCGCCGAGAGTACTCGGAGTCACCGAGCGGCCACATTCGGTTGGCTGGACATTCAATGTCAATACAGGGCAAAAGGGGCGATGTTGCTGGGTATCCGCCATGAAATGCCATGCCTTGCTGTAATGCGCCCCGTGGCCTGCGGCGCTGGCCCCGCGTTGTCCTGGTACGCGGAAAAAGCCCATGCCGTCGCCCCGGCCCGTCCCAGCCCGGCGGCCCCGCCCAACGGCTGTGCTTCCGGACCGACGAGGTACAGGAGAGCCCATGATGGCCACCGGACTGCCGCAGTACCGACCCGTCCGCGGGGGAGTGCTCGCCGGCGCGGCTCCCGCCCTGCTCCCCGAACCCGCCGACGACCGGCACTCCGGCCGGGGACCGGTCGAGGGCGGCCGCACCCCCTGCGGCGGCCGCCGGCGCGAGCGCACGACCCCCGACGAGGGGACCTCCGTCACCGCCTGCGACACCGTGACCGTCGCCCTGCGGCACGGCCTGGAAGCCGTCGACATCCTGAGACTCCGCCGCGCCTGCGGAGCCGTCCTGCAGAGCCGCAACGGCAGCACCGTCTCCTTCCTCGTCCCGGCCGGCACCTGGGAGACCTGGCACCTGCCCGGCAGCTCCTGTACCGCGGGCGCGCTCGTGCCCGCCACCACCGACCCGCGCTGGGTGATCCCGCCCTCCGGCGCCGCCCGCACCGCCCGCCCCACCGACGCCTGGGTGCTCCGCTCCGCCCTCTGCGAGGCCGCCTGCACGCTCACCGCAGGCGGCCTCGGCCCGTTCTAGCGGGCGTGCCGCGCGGATCCCGCCGGGCCCCCAACCTCCGGCCGGGTCCCCGGGGCACGCCCCTGACCTGTGGGTGTTCCACCCCGACGGCGATAATGGCCGGTATGGGACGAAGCAGCAGAGCCGCGCGCGGCCCGGAACCGGCGGCCACCACCGGACCGGACGGACGCACCCACGCCCAGGGCCCGCTCAGCCGCCCCGTCGGCTCCGGCCTCGCCGAACTGCGCCCCGACCGCGACCGCCCCGCCGCCTGGTCGCTGCTGATCGACGGCGCCCCGCAGTCCCTGGTCGACCTCGCCGACCCCACCCACCTCGGCTTCGAGTACCAGCGCCGGCTCGGCCACCTGATCGACCTGGTGGCCCCGCCCGGCCGCCCGCTCACCGTCCTGCACCTCGGCGGCGGCGCCCTCACCCTGGCCCGCTACACCGCCGCGACCCGGCCGCGCTCCCGCCAGCAGGTCGCCGAGATCGACACCGCGCTCACCGAACTCGTCCGCGCCGAACTCCCCCTGGACCGCGGCTGGCAGATCAAGGTGCGCGGCGCGGACGCCCGCAGCGTGCTGGAACGCACTCCCGAGGACAGCGTCGACCTGGTGATCACCGACGTCTTCTCCGGGGCCCGCACCCCCGCCCACTGCACCACCGTCGAGTTCACCACCCTCGCCGCCCGGGCCCTCGCCCCCGGCGGCTGGTACGCCGCCAACATCGCCGACGGCGGCGCCCTGCCCTTCGCCCGCTCCCAGGTCGCCACCCTCGGCGCGGTCTTCCCCGAGCTGTGCCTGATCGCCGACCCCGCCGTGCTGCGCGGCAAGCGCTTCGGCAACCTCGTCCTGGCCGCCGCCCACACCCCCCTCCCGGTCGCCGACCTCACCCGCCGCGCCGCCTCGGACTCCGCCCACGCCCGGGTCGAACACGGCCGCGCCCTCACCGACTTCGCGGCCGGAGCCGTTCCGGCGACGGACGCCACGGCGGCCCCGTCCCCGGAACCGCCGCCGGGGGTGTTCCGCTGACGGCCGCGGTCCGGCGCGTCCAGCGGTGAACCCCGGCAGCGCCGTGCCCCCGCCGCAAAACCGTTGGCGGACGACCGGATCGCGGCCGACAATGGCGCTGCCGTCCGGCCACCGACCCGAGGGGGCGCCATGGAGATCAGACCGGCCCGGCCGGACGAGGCCGCGCTGCTCACCGGCATCGCCCTGCGGTCCAAGGCGTACTGGGGCTACGACGAGGCGTTCATGGCCGCCTGCCGGGCGGAGCTGACCGTGGACGCCGGCGTGATCGAGCGGTCGGCCACGGTGGTGGCCGAGCACGGCGGGCGGGTGCTGGGGTTCGTCTCGCTCTCCGGCGCCCCGCCGACCGGGTCGCTGGACCAGCTGTTCGTCGAGCCGGAGTCGATCGGCCGAGGCGTCGGCCGCGCGCTGTTCGAGCAGGCCCGGGGCCTGGCCGTGGAGCTCGGCCTGCGCCGGCTCACCATCGACTCCGACCCGAACGCCGAGCCGTTCTACCTCGCGATGGGTGCCACCCGGATCGGCAGCGTCCCGTCCGGCTCGATCCCGGGACGCGAACTCCCGCTGCTGGTCCTGGACCTGGCCGCGCCATAGGCGGGCTGCCGCTGCCGCTGCCGCTGCCGCTGCCACTGTCCCGGCCCGCGCCCGGCGGCGGGAGGCGCCTCGGCGGCCCCAGGACGCGCGCAGCCCGACGCCGCGGCTCGACCGACCCGGGACCGTTCGCTGCCGGAGCGGCACCGAGTCCCGGGCCTTCGGTCTTCGGCCGGGCGGTGCCCCCGCCCGTGCCTCGCGATGCGCGTACCCCGGCGTCGGCCCGCTCGTTCTCCGGGCGGACGCCGGGAGTTCGAGTTCAGTGCCCGCGTGGCAGCCCGCGGTGCTTCCACATGGCCGCCCCGGTGAGCAGCAGCCCGGCGGCGATGGGGGCGAGGACGGCGGTCGCGGTGGCGGAGCCGTCATGGGAGGTGGCCGCCGTGGCGGTGTCGGCGATGGCCACCGCCGCGGGCGTCCGGCCGAGGCCGGCTCCGGCGGGGGCCGTGGAGTCCGCCGGCCGGTCGGACTCGGCGGGGGGTCCTGCCTGGTCGACGGTCGTGGCCGTCGCCTCCTGGACCAGCGCTCCCTCCGCGGCCTGGCGCTGCCGGGGAACGGCGGGAAGGGTGCCGTCGGGTCGGCGGCGGGCGGCGGAGGACAGGCCGGCGGGTCCGCCCTCGCGGGAGGCGCGGGGGTCGTCGGGCCGGGCCTGGGCGGGGAGGGTGTCGAGGAGGCCGGATGCGAGCGCGAAGGCGTCGGGGACGGCCGCCCGTTGGCCGGGCAGGGGAAGGCCGCCGGCCCGGATGCGTTCCTGGAGGGTGCCGCCGACCACGCCGACCGCTCCGGTGGTCCCGTCGGTCGGGCCGTTGCCGGCCGGTTCCCCGGCGGCCCCGGGGGAGCGGTCCGGCAGGCCGCCCGCCGACGGTCTGCCGGCCGAGGGTCCGGACCCGACGGGACGTTCGGCTGACTGCCCGTCGAGGGCGGGTCCGTCGAGCACCGGCCGGTCGAGTGCCGGGGCGCCGTGCAGCGCGCGCCGGACGGCGGGCCGGGCCGGGTCCGGCGGTGGGTCGGCGGCGGCCGCGTACGCCCCGGGGGCGCCGACTCCCCAGAGCTGCGTGAGCAGGGCTCCTGCGGCGGCGACGACCCGGGGGCGGGGCAGCCACCGGGCGATCCCGCGGCGGGCACCGGCGCCGCCGCGAGGGGCGGGTTCCTGGGGCTTGGTCGCGTGATTGGCTCGCACGTGAATCGAGAACGAGCGGCCGGGTGGTGAGGTCACGCCCACCGTCACGGACGGTCATCGCGCGGGTGACCCCGGGGCCGGCGCTCCCGGGGCCAACGGCCGCGTGGTGGTCAGGAGTTGGGGCGCAGGGTCCAGGTGACCGTCATCACGCCGGTGACGGCGCCGTCGGCGCGGGTGATCTCGACGGTGACCGGGAACTCGGGGCGGCCGCCGGCGTCCAGCTCGGCGACGATCTCGGCGGCCGGGCGGCCGAGCACGGCGGTGGCGGTGACGTCGCCCATGGCGAGCTTCTTGTACGCGATCTCGGCGTTCACGGCGAGCGGCACGGCCCGGGACAGCTGGTCGCCGAAGGCGGCGAGCACGATGCAGCCACTGGCGGACTCGGCCAGCGTGAACATCGCGCCGGCGTGCGGGCCGCCGACGTGGTTGTGGTACGCGGGCTGGTCCGGCAGGCGGAGCACGGCCCGCTCCGGGGTGGTCTCCAGGTAGTCCAGGTTGAGGGTGTGCGCCATCGGCACGGTGTCGTCGAGCAGCTTGCCGATCGTGGGTGTGGTCATGGCGACGATGTTACTAGCCGGTAGCTTCCGGCGGCAGGGGGTCGGCCGGAAAGTCGACGAGGCGGGCACGTGTAAGGGAGCGCACATCCGGGTGGGGGGCGTGCAACTGAGGCCGTGCACAGCTGAGGGAACGCGAAAACGCCTGAGGGGCCGATCTCTTGAAGAGATCGGCCCCTCAGGCTCTGGGGTGAGTGACGGGACTCGAACCCGCGGCCACCTGGACCACAACCAGGTGCTCTACCAACTGAGCTACACCCACCATCTGTCCGGTCCGTTCCCGCTCTCGCGTTCCCGTTCCGACAGGAAGAACTCTACAGGATCCGAGAGGGTGCTCGCGCCAGGGTTTCGATCCGGCCGACGCGGGCACCTTCTCCGACTCTCCGGCGGGGTTCCGCCGGGCCGTTCCGGGAGCGGCCCGGACCGGCGGCCCCGGGTTCAGCTCGCCGGGGACCGGTACTTCCCGGCGATCGCCCGCGCCGTGTCGGCGTCCGGGCCGGGCTGTGGGACGAACACCGCCTCGCGGTAGTACCGCAGTTCGTCGATGCTCTCCCGGATGTCGGCGAGCGCCCGGTGGTTGCCGCCCTTCTGCGGGCTGTTGTAGTACGCCTTCGGGTACCAGCGGCGGGCCAGCTCCTTGATCGAGGAGACGTCCACGATCCGGTAGTGCAGGTGCTTCTCCAGAGCCGGCATGTCCCGGGCCAGGAAGCCGCGGTCGGTGGCCACCGAGTTGCCGCAGAGCGGGGTCCTCCCCGCCTCCGGTACGTGCTCGCGCACATAGGCGAGCACCCGCTCCTCGGCCTCGGCCAGGGTCACGCCCTGCTCCAGCTCCTCCAGCAGCCCGGAGGCGGTGTGCATCTCGCGCACCACCTCGGGCATGTTCGCCAGCGCCTCCGCCGGCGGCCGGATGATGACGTCCACGCCCTCGCCGAGGATGTTCAGCTCGGAGTCCGTCACCAGCACCGCGACCTCGACCAGGGCGTCCCGGTCGAGGTCGAGGCCGGTCATTTCACAGTCGATCCATACCAAACGGTCATTCACACAACTCACCCTACGGCGCGATCACGCGCCGCGGGGACCGGTGGAGCCGAGCGGGGTGCCTCGGCCTGGTGATCCTCCGGCCCGTCGTGCGTACCGGGGCCGTCCGGGTGCTCGCCCTCCCGGCCGGCCCGGACCGCATGGCCGTCCCGTCCGGCCCGGACCTCGCGCGCCGCCCGGGCGCCCTCGGCCGAGGGCCGGCCGGCCGCCTGGCCGCGGACCTGCGGAGCCCGGGCCTGGCGACCGCGGAGCTCACCCGGCCCGGAGCCCGGCTGCCCGGCCGGGGCCGGCATCCGTCCCGAGGCCGCGCCGTGACCGCGCCCGGCCGCACCCGGCTCGTCCGCGGGCCGCTCGGCCGCGCTCCGGTGCCCCTGGCCCTGACCGCGGACCCCCGGCTGCGGGAGACCGTCCTCCGCCGCCGCGTGCTCCGCGGTGCGCGGCGGACGTCCGGTCCCCGCCCCCGGTCCGGCCTGCGCCGGAACCACCGGCGGCCGCAGCGGACCGCGCCCTGCCGCACCCTGCTGCCCGGGGTGCGACTGCTGCGCGGCCTGCTGGTGCGGGTACGGCTGACCGGCCCGGACGTGGAAGGGCTGGCCGGTCGGCGTCCCGACCTGGCCCGGACCGAACCCGCCGGGCTGGCCGTGCGCTCCCGGCTGCCCGTGACCGATCTGCTGCCCCTGCTGGCCGTGCGGCACCGGTTGCCCGTGCTGCCCGACCGCGAGCGGCGCCCCCGGACCGGCCGGGAACGGCTGCGCCGACGGCACACCGTGCGCCCCGCCGAACAGCGGCCCACCCGCCGGCGCGACCGCGCCCGCCGGGTGCGGCAGCGCTCCGGGCAGCCGCAGGTCGCCGAGCGCACCGGCCGGCGCGCTCGGCTGCTGACCGGGACGACGGGCCCGGTAGCTGGTCCGGTACGCGGCCGGGGAGACCCCGAGCTGGCGCCGGAAGTGCCCGCGCAGCGCCACCGGCGAACGGAACCCGCACCGGCGTGCGACATCGTCCACCGACAGCTCCGAGGTCTCCAGCAGCCGCTGTGCCTGGAGCACCCGCTGGGTGATCAGCCACTGCAACGGCGCGCTGCCGGTGAGCGTGCGGAACCGCCGGTCGAAGGTGCGCCGGCTCATGTACGCGCGAGCCGCCAGCACCTCGACGTCGAACTGCTGGTTGAGGTTCTCCAGCGCCCACGTGACCACCTCGGCCAGCGGGTCGTTGCCGATCTCCTCCGGTAAAGACTGATCGATGTACTGGGCCTGTCCTCCGCCGCCGCGGCGGCTCGGCACCACCAGGCGGCGGGCCAGCGCGTTGGCCGCCTCGGCGCCGTGGTCGCTGCGCACCACGTGCAGGCACAGGTCGATGCCGGCGGCGGTGCCGGCGGAGGTCAGCACGTCGCCGTCGTCGACGAACAGCTCGCGCGGGTCGACGTGGACCCGCGGGTAGCGCTTGGCCAGCGTCGGCGCGTACATCCAGTGGGTGGTCGCCGGGCGGCCGTCGAGCAGACCGGCGGCGGCCAGCACGAAGGCGCCGGTGCAGAGCCCGATGATCCGGGCGCCCTCGTGGTGGGCCTTGCGCAGGGCGGTGATCGCCTCGACCGGCGGCGGCTGGGAGATCGAGCGCCAGGCCGGAACGACGATCGTGCCGGCCCGGGCGAGCGCCTCCAGGCCGTACGGGGCGGAGAGGGTCAGGCCGCCGGTGGTGGCCAGCGGCCCCTCCTCGCCGGCGCAGACCAGCAGGCGGTAGCGGGGCACCCCGGCGTCCTGACGGTCCACGCCGAAGACGGAGAGCGGGATGGAGCTCTCGAAGATCGGGGCACCGCCGAAGATCAGCACGGCGACGGTCTCCCGGCGGCGCCGGCCGGACAGCTTGCGCGGGGCGGAGGACGTCATCGGGGTCGGGGAGCCGTTCGCGCCGGGCCCGCCGTGGCCCAGCGGGCCGTGGCCGTGGCCGGAGCCGAGAGCGAGGCCGCCGAGCGGACCGCCGCCCGGGCCGGCGGCGGGGGCGCCGTTCAGGCCCGGGGTGCCGCCGCCGTAGCCGGGGTGGCCGGAATGACCGGGGTGGCCGACGTGGCCGGGATGGCCTCCGTACTGGCCGGGATGGGCGAGGTGCCCGGGGTGGCCGGAATGGCCCGGGTGTTCGCCGCCGTAGGACTGGCCGGGACTGACGGGTCCTCGGCTGACGGGCTGTCCGCCGAACGACGACTGTCCGCCGAAGGCGGGCTGGCCTCCGTAGGGGGACTGGCTCCCGTAGGGCGTCGCCACGCCGTGGTCCGCGGCGGTCGGCGTCGCACCGGGACCGCCGCCGGCGCCCGCCCCGGGGGAGGGCACCGTGGAGTACGAGGAGTGCGAAGCGGCGCCCTGGGGGCCGGAGGTGCGGGTGGTGGCGATCGCGGTGGTGCCAGTGCCTCTCGCGGACCGACCCGCGCCGCCGGCCGCCGCCTGGCCGCTGTCAGGACCCGCGTCGCTCCTGCTCACCCTGCTCAAGGCGCTCAAGCCCCCTCGGTGGTGTGGTGTGGGTGGTGCGGCACTGCTGGCCAAGATCGAAATCTATCGGGTGGACCATTGCCGTTGTGACAAGTTCACCATCCGACGCTATGTCGACATGGCAATTTGGCGTGATGCATTCGATCACGAAGCGTGGCACCCGTCGACCTTTCTGGGAAGAGGGCCGGGGCAACGGTGGCTGGTTGTCGCGGGACGGTTCCTGGGGCGTCCGGCTCCGGTGCGCCCGGCCGGCTGGTCTGGGCTGCGGATTTGCCCAAGCGGGAGGGATCGGCGCGAAATTGACCGAAAATCGGCGGTGCACGAGGGGGCGCACGGGGAGAAGTCGTGCGCCTCCCAGGCTTCATCCGGCCAAGCCCAGAACGGGGGAACCGGGAACCGGACCGCCGGGTTACGGTCCTGCCGTGAATACCAGCAGCCGGCTCGAACGGGCCAACGACAACGCCGCCGCCTTCTGGCTCGCCCAAGCCCGCGTCCACGGCTGGCAGTCCCGCACCCGCCCGGGGCTGACCGCGGTCCGGTGCGCCCGGACCCCGGACGACGCGCACCGCATCGTGGTGACCCGCCCCTACGACGAACCGGCCTCCTTGGCGCAGGAGTTGGCGGACCTGATGGCCGAGTGGTCGACCATACGCTGCACCGTGGAGGACCCGTACGGCGGGCTCGACCTCACCGGCCTCGGGGCCACCCGGATGCCGCTCATGCCGGTGATGGTCCGGGACCCAGGACCGGTCGAAGGCGCGACCGCCGTCCTGCCCGCGGTCTCGGAGGCGCGCGGAGGCGGGGTCCTGACGGTGGATGAGGCGCGGGACGGCGACGGCTTCGCCATGGTCGAGCGGGCCATCGTGGAAGGCTTCCCGCTGCCCGCCCGACAGCCCTGGGTCCGGGGCGGAGCCCTCCCGGAGCAACTGCTGGACGTGCCTGGCTGGCGGGGCTGGCTCGGCCACGTCGACGGCGCGGTGGCGGGCACCTGCCTCACCTATGACGACGGCCGGGCCACCGGCGTGTACTGGGTCGCCACCCTGCCCGACCGGCGCGGCCGGGGCGTGGCCGGCGCCGTCCTCCGGACCGCGCTGGCCCACGCACACCCGGACCGCCCGGCCACCCTGGTCGCCACCTCGCTCGGCGAACCGCTCTACCGCAAGCTCGGCTTCGTCGAGCAGGCCCGCACCTGCTGGTGGACCCGCACGTCGACGGAGCCGGTGGGGTAGCCGGAGTGGGGCGGTGGGCGGTGGCTGCCGGGTGCCGGGTGCCGGGTGCCGGGCGGCGGGCAAGGGCGCGGTGGCGCTGGGGTGCGGCGGGGACGGTGGGGACGGCGGGGATGTGAAGGGGGCGGCCGGGCGCTACTGGGCGGCCGCCACGGCGGCTGCGGACGCGGTGGTCGCCGAGCGCGATGCGGAAGATGCGGACGATGCCGTGCCGGGCGCAACGGTGAGGGCGACCGGGGCGGGTGCGGCGCCGTCGGGCCTCGGGCGGACGGTCGTGGCTGCGGTCGTGGCTCTGGCCGTCGCTGTGATCGGTGCGGGGCGGAGGCCGTCCGAGGCCGGGCCCGGTCTGCCGGCCGCACGGGTCCCGGAGTCCGCTCCGGTGTCCGTGCGGGCCTCGGCGATCACGGCAAACCCGCCTGATCGGTTTCGGACACCGGGCCCGCCCGCGGGGGCGGGCTCGCCGGCCGGCCCGGTCGTTGCGGAAACGGATGTGCTCGGGCCGTCCAGGGCGGCCATCGCGGGACGTGCGCCGGACCGTGCGCCGACCAGCGCCGTCGTGTAGCCCGGCATCCCCGCCGCCGTCCTCCGGAGCGGCCCGTCGGAGCGGACGCCCGGTCGGGGCGAGGGCGCGTTCCGTGCGGCGAGGACCTGGCCGACCGCCTCCGGCAGGCCGGCCGCCTTCAGCGTCGGCCGGTAGCCGCTCTCCGCCCACGGCCGCCCGTGGTGCAGCCAGACGCTGCGCAGCCCGGTCAGTTCGGCACCGGCGATGTCGGCGGGTGCGTGGTCCCCGATCATCCAGGTGTGTTCGGCCCAGTCCCCGGTGGGTGCGATGCCGCACCGTTGGGCGGCCATCTCGAAGATCAGCGGGTCCGGTTTGACGCAGTCGGCCTCCTCGGAGATGACCCAGCCGTCGACCAGCGGGCCCAGTCCGGTCCGCCGGATCTTCTCCAGCTGCGGCCGGGTGCCGCCGTTGCTGACGATCCCGAGCGTCCACCCGGCCGCCCGGGCGGCTCGCAGCGCCTCGATGTGCCTGGGCGGGCAGTGGATATGGGAGTTGATGCCGCGTCGGTAGTGGGCAATCAGGAAGTCGGCGGAGACGTCCAGCCCGTAGCGGCGCCGGACCGCCGACAGTACGGTGCTGCGCGGAACGTATCCGCCGCCGTCGAGGGTGACGAACCACTCGAGGTCGCCCGGCGGGAGATCGTGTTCGGACAGGAAGTCCTGCGCCCAGGCCCGGTAGGCGGCGTCCCGGGGCAACAGGGTGTTGTCGAGGTCGAACAGGAGCAGGGGCATGCCAAGCATGGTGCCAGCGGCCGAGCCTATGCACCTGGCAAATGCCAGACGGCGTCGCGAAGCCGTACGGAGTGGCCGAAACGGCCTCCGTACGCCTGCGGCGGGCGATGACGCGCGGGCTGTCCGGGGCTGTTGGGGCAGGTCGGACGTCACGGTTCGCGACGCGCCGCAACGGATCGTCGCCGATCCATGACAGTCCGGTCACGGTGTCCCGTGGGGCTGTTGCGCCGCCCGGTCCGCTCAGTCAAGCTCCAGGGAACCTCCTTTCCGGAGGGGGCGCGATCGTCTGTGGGCGGGGCGCACTGCCTCGGCGGGCGCATCCCCCTTTCGCGGGAACAACGTCGCTCAGGGGCTTCCTCGCTGGGCGGGGCCCCAGGCCCGTCGTACTCTGAAAGGAACAGGTCCATACGGTGCTGCGCGGCGCAGACCGACGTCATCCCGTGGGCGGGCCTGCTGCCCGGGCAGCGTTGTTCTCCTCTCCTGTCGGCCCCTCTCCATCGAAGAGCCGTGAGCCATGGCTGGTTTTGAGCCTCCCCGACCGGTCGAACCGGACACGCCCCGCAGCGTGGGCCCGGCGGGCGGGTCTGCCTGCGACCGTCCCGACGGACCGGCCGAAGTCCGCGCCGACCGGCACGGTGACGACGGCCGTGATCGCCGCAGTGGCCGCCTCGGTGAGGGCCGCGAAGGCGGTCCCGACGGCGACCGTGACGACGGCCGCGACGGTGGCCACGGCGACGGTCGCCGGGACGGCGGCGCGGGCGGGTCTGTCGGCCCGCGAGCCGATGAACGAGTCGATGAACGAGTCGATGGACGAGCTGACGCGCGCGCCGAAGCCCCGGGCCGCGTCCCGGGCGTACGGACGGGACGCGAGCGAGCCGACGCCGCCGAGGAATCCGAGGCGGCCGGAGCGGCCCGTGCGGTCCAGCCGATCGGCGTGGCCCGGCCGACCGATGTGGCCCGGCCGGCAGAGCCAGGGGAGTCCGGCCCGGGGCGTGACGGCCCGCCGGGCTTCGCGCGCGCTCTGCGCGGCCTCGCCCGTCGGGGCAGCCTCGCCCGCCGTGAGCGCCAGGGGCCCCGCCAGCGGCGTGGCGAACCCCCGGCCGACCCTGCCGGGTCTCCGGTGACGGGCCGCCTGGGCCCGGGCGCCGAGCGTCCGGAGGCGGCTGCCGGCGCGGCCGGCCCGCTGGGTGGCCATGCCGAGCCGTCCGGGCAGGAAGCTCCGGCGCCGTCCCTCGACCCGGTGTTCCAGCACGGTGTGGTGGTCGGCTTCGACGGCTCGCTGTCGAGCGAGCGCGCCCTCGCCTACGCCGTCGGCATGGCGCGCCGTTCGCAGTGCGGTCTGGTGATCGTGCACGTGGCCAACCGTCTGCCCGCCACCGTCTGGGCAGGCTGCGAGCCACCCGTCTTCGTCGACCTCCCCGACCACCGGACCGAGGTCCTCGGCCTGGAGCTCGCCTGCGCGGACTTCCTCACCGGGGTGCCGTGGATCCTGGTCGAGCGCGGCGGGGACATCTGCCACGAGATCGAGGAGGTCGGTCGTGAGTACGCCGCCGACGCGATCGTCGTCGGCACGACGCACGGCCTGCTCGGCAAGATCTTCGGCTCGGTCTCCGGACGGCTGGCGCGGCGGGCCAACCGTCCGGTGATCGTGATCCCCTGAGGTCTCTCGTTCCTGAGGCTTCTCACGAAGCCTCCCCGAGGTCTCCTCCTGCTGCCTCCTCCATCGTCGGGCTCCCCAACTCTGTGCGCGGGGAAGCGCGTTGAGTGGTACGTGACCCGGTGGGCGCGGCTCAGGAGGTGACCATCAGGGTGTGGTCGTCACGAACCGACGCCGAGTTCCCGGGCGATGAGCATGCGCTGGACCTCGGACGTGCCCTCCCCGATTTCCAGGATCTTGCAGTCGCGCCAGAAACGGGCGACCGGGAATTCGTTCATGAAGCCGTACCCGCCGTGGATCTGGGTCGCCTCGCGGGCGTTGTCGACGGCGGCCTCGGACGAGTACAGCTTCGCGATCGCGGCCTCCTTCTTGAACGGTTCACCGTGCAGCAGCCGGGAAGCGGCGTCCCGCCAGGCCAGGCGGGAGGTGTGGGCGCGCAGCTCCATGTCGGCAAGCTTGAACTGGATGGCCTGGTTGGCGCCGATCGGCCGGCCGAAGGCCCGGCGCTCGCCGGCGTACTTCACGGACTCGTCGACGCAGCCCTGGGCCAGGCCGGTGGCCAGGGCCGCGATCGCGATGCGGCCCTCGTCGAGGATCCGCAGGAACTGGGCGTAGCCTCGGCCACGCTCGCCCAGCAGGTTGGCCGCGGGAACGCGGCAGTCGGTAAAGGACAGTTCGCGGGTGTCGGATGCGTTCCACCCGACCTTCGAGTACTTCTTCGAGACCTGGAATCCGGGGGTCCCGGTGGGCACGATGATGGAGGAGATCTCCCGTACAGGCGAGCGGAATTCGCCCTCTTCACTCGAACGAGCGATCGGTTCGGTGAGTGCGGTGACGGTGACCAGACCGGTGATGTCGGTACCGGAGTTGGTGATGAAGCACTTGGTCCCGTTGATGACCCACTCGTCGGTGGCCTCGTCGTAGCGCGCCGTGGTGCGGGTGGCCCCCGCGTCCGACCCGCCCTCCGGCTCGGTGAGGCCGAAGGCGCCGAGGAGTTCGCCCGAGGTCAGCCGGGGCAGCCACTCGCGCTTCTGCTCCTCGGTGCCGAACCGGTAGATCGGCATCGCGCCGAGCGAGACGGCGGCCTCCAGGGTGATCGCCACCGAGGAGTCGACGCGGGCGAGTTCCTCCAGGGCGAGGCCGAGGGCGAAGTAGTCCCCGCCCATGCCGCCGTACTCCTCCGGGAAGGGCAGGCCGAAGAGCCCCATCCGCCCCATCTCCCGGACGATCTCGTAGGGGAACTCCTCCCGCTCGTAGAACCCGCCGATCTTCGGTGCCACCACGTCCTGGGCGAACTCGGCGACGGTGCGCCGCAGTTCCTCGTACTCGCTGCTGAGCCTGTGGTCGAGCATGGTGATCCTCCTGGCGCCCGGCCGGGTCGGCCGCGGACGTGAGCGGGGTGACCGGCGTCCGTCGGACGGTGTGACGGACGCGCGGTGTGATGTGAGGGACGGGTGTCGGGCGGTGCGGGTGGTGCGCGGCGCCGGCCGGGTTGCGGGCGGTCGGCGCCGGGACGGGTGCGGGCGGGTCAGCTCCCGGTGGGGCCGAGCAGCGCCTGGACGGCGCGGGAGGGACTCGGACGGCCGAGGCGCTCGGCCATCCAGCCGCTGGTCGCGACGAGCGCGCGCAGGTCGACGCCGGTCCGGACGCCGAGCCCTTGCAGCATCCAGACCAGGTCCTCGGTGGCCAGGTTGCCGGTGGCGCTCTTCGCGTACGGGCAGCCGCCCAGGCCGCCCGCCGAGGCGTCCACCGTGGTGACGCCCTCGCGCAGTGCCGCCAGGGTGTTGCTGAGCGCCTGGCCGTAGGTGTCGTGGAAGTGCACGGCGAGCCGGCCGACCGGGACGCCGGCCCGCTCGAAGCCCGCCAGCAGGGCGGTGACCTGGCCCGGAGTGGCCACCCCGATGGTGTCGCCGAGGCTCAGCTCCGCGCAGCCCTGCTCCAGCAACTGCACGCCGTACCGGACCACCTGGTCGACCGGGACGGGGCCCTCCCACGGGTCGCCGAAGCACATCGAGAGGTAGCCGCGGACCGCGACCCCGGCCTCGGTGGCCCGGGCCACGACCGGGCGGAACATCGCCATGGCCTCGTCCGCCGAGCGGTTGAGGTTGCGGCGGGCGAAGGTCTCGGTGGCGCTGGCGAACACCGCGATGTCGGAGGCGTGGTGGGCGAGCGCGCGGTCCAGGCCGCGCTCGTTGGGCACCAGCACCGGCAGCCGCAGGCCGGGGTGGCGCTCCGGCAGGCCGGCGAGCCGGGGGAACAGCTCCTCCGCGTCAGCCAGCTGCGGTACCCATTTCGGGTGAACGAAGCTGGTGGCCTCGACGGTGCGCAGCCCGGCGGCCGCGAGCCGGGCGATGAACTCGGCCTTGACCTCGACCGGCACCGAGGACTTCTCGTTCTGCAGGCCGTCGCGCGGTCCGACCTCGTGGATCCGGACCGCCTCGGGCAGGCCGGGGGCGCGGACCGGGTCGGGCAGGCCCAGGTCGAGGGCGTCGGGCTCGCGGGCGCGGGCGGGGGCGGGGGCGGGGGCGGGGGCGGGGGCGGGGGCGGGGGTGGTCACGACCGGACCTCCGCGGGCTCGGCGGGGGTGGCGACCGGGTCGGCCGCGGCGTCCTCGCCCGCCGCGTCCTCGACCGGGGTGACCACGACCAGCAGGTCCTCCATCGCGACGGTGGCGCCGGCGGCGGCCCGCAGTTCGCTCACCACGCCGTCGTGCGGGGCGGCGATCACGTGTTCCATCTTCATGGCCTCCAGCACGAGCAGGGGCTGCCCCTTGCGGACCGTCTCGCCCGCCGTGGTCTTGACGACGGTCACGGTGCCGGGCATCGGGGCGGTGAGGGCGCCGTGGTGCGCCCCGGCCCCGGCGGCGCTCTCGACGACCGGGTCGTAGGCGTGCAGCGGCCAGGCGTCGCCCTCGATGCCGAGCCACGTCACCGGTCCGCCGGCGAGGCCGGGGGTGGCGTCGGTGGCCAGCGAGAACGTGGTGCGGAGGCCGTCGACGGTCAGGTGCAGCCGGTCGCCGGCCAGGGTCGCGCGGGCGCGGTGCGCGGGGCCCTCGTCGAGCCGGAGCTCCACCTCGCGGGTGGTCCCGGCGGAATTGTCAGTGGCGTCGGCTACGTTGCCCGCAGTGATCGAACGGATGCGCACCGCCACCGGGTCCTGGCCGGGGGTACGGAGTCGGTGGGTGGTCCAGGCGGGGGTGCCGCCCAGGCGCCAGCCGGAGGGAAGGGAGAACGGGTCGGTCCAGCCGTCGGGGTCGGCGGCCGGGGTGAGTTCCAGGTGCCGCGCCAGTGCGGCCGCGTAGTAGAGGAGGTGAGCGGGTGACGGTGCTTCGACCGCCGCGGTCGGGTCCGCCGCGGTCGCGTCCGGGGTGATCGCGTTCGCGGGGGAGTGCGGCGAGGTGAGCAGGGCCGGCTGCTCCTGGGCCGTCCGCTCCACCAGGCCGGTGTCCAATCGGCCGGCGGCGACCTCGGGGTGTGCGAGCAGTCGGCGCAGGAAGCCGGTGTTGGTGGTGATGCCCAGGATGCGGGTGTCGGCCAGCGCCGCGCGGAGCCGGCGCAGCGCGGTCGGGCGGTCGGGCCCGTACGCGATGACCTTGGCGAGCATGGGGTCGTAGGCGCTGGTGACGACGGTTCCGGCGGCCACTCCGGAGTCGACGCGGATGCCCTCGCCCCGGGGCTCGTCCAGGGTGAGGATGCGGCCGCCGGTGGGCAGGAAGTCCCGTTCCGGGTCCTCGGCACAGATGCGGGCCTCGATGGCGTGGCCCAGGAAGGAGACGTCGGACTGGGTGAAGGAGAGCGGTTCGCCGGCGGCGACGCGCACCTGCCACTCGACCAGGTCGAGCCGGGCCGAGTCCGCGCCGACCGCGACGGCGAGTTCGGTGACGGGGTGTTCCACCTGGAGACGGGTGTTCATCTCCATGAAGAAGAAGTCCCGAACCCCCTCGGCGTCGGAGGCGGCGGCGGGGGCGTCCGGGTCGATGCCGGGGACGATGAACTCCACGGTGCCGGCACCGGTGTAGCCGCAGGACTCCGCGGCGCGGACGGCCGCGGCGCCCATCGCGGCGCGGGTCTCGGCATTGAGGAGAACGGAGGGAGCCTCTTCGATCACTTTCTGGTGGCGGCGCTGCAGGCTGCACTCGCGCTCGCCGAGGTGGACGGTGGTGCCGTGGGCGTCGGCCAGCACCTGCACCTCGATGTGGCGCGGCCGGTCGACCCAGCGCTCCAGCAGCAGGGTGTCGTCGCCGAAGGCGGTGCGGGCGACGCGGCGGGCGGCGGCGATCTCGGTGGGCAGGTCGGCGCGGTCCCGTACGAGCCGCATGCCCTTGCCGCCACCGCCGGCGGACGGCTTGAGCAGTACCGGGTAGCCGATCTCGTCGGCGGCGGCGACGAGTTGATCGTCGGTGGGCGCGGTGGCCTGGCTGCCGGGGACCACCGGGACACCTGCGGCCCGGACGGCCTCCTTGGCGTTGATCTTGTCGCCCATCAGCTCGACCGCACCGGGAGGAGGTCCGATGAAGGCGAGGCCCGCGTCGGCGCAGGCGCGGGCGAAGCCGGGGTTCTCGGCGAGGAAGCCGTAGCCGGGGTGGACGGCCTGGGCGCCGGTGCGGCGGGCGGCGTCGAGGATCCGGTCGGTCCGCAGGTAGGTCTCGGCCGCCGAGCTGTCGCTGCGGTCGGCCGGGCCGAGCCGGACGGCGACATCGGCCTCGCGGGCGTGCGGCGCGTCGGCGTCCGCGTCGCTGAACACGGCGACCGAGCGGATGCCGAGCCGCCGCAGGGTGCGGATCACCCGGAGGGCGATCTCGCCGCGGTTGGCGACCAGAACTGTGTCGAACATGGGAGGCGTTCCTCCGGGTCGAGGGGAGCCGTACGAAGGAGGTGGCGGTGGGCGGTCGGGGGGGGGGGCCCCGGGGGGGGGCGCCCCCGGGGGGGACACCCCCCACGGGGGGGGGGCCCGCGCCCGGGGGGGCA
>NZ_JBSHBN010000019.1:37530-79019 GCF_053612025.1 Kitasatospora sp. NPDC054768 | reverse complement strand
CCGCTCCTGCCCGGCGCGGGGGTGCCCCCCCGGCCCCGGGCGCCCGCCGCCCCCCCGCGGCCGGCCCCCACGGCCCCGGCGGCGGTGGTGAGCAGGAGGACGGAGGCGGTCGCGGCGGCCACCCGGGCCGGGAGTGAGCTGTTCATGCGGACCACGACAGCACGCCGCCGGGCCCCCGGCGACCACAGGGCGCCCGCCCGGGTGGCCGCCCGCCCGGCTACTCCCGCGCCAGCACGGCGATGGCCGCGAGCAGCAGCGCGGAGCCCGCCAGCAGGCCCGCCGTCAGCGGCTCGCCGAGGAACAGCACGCCGATCACCGCCGCGGTCGCGGGCTCCAGCAGGACCAGCACCGCGGCCGTGGTGCTGGGCACGGTGGTCAGGCCGGTGAAGTACCAGCGGTAGGCGAACAGGGTGGGCACCGTGCCGAGGAAGAGCAGCGCGGGCACGGTCACCACCGGGTCGCCACCGGTCGGCAGGAGGCCGTGGAGGCCCTGGACGGCCGCGAGCGGGAGCAGGCAGAGCAGGCCGGTGGTGAAGGCGCCGGTGCCGGCCCGGGCCGAGCCGCCGCTGCGGGCCCAGAGGGTGAGGCCGCTCTGGCCGGCGCCCGCGAGGACGGCCAGCGCGACGCCGAGGGCCGGGCGCGGGCCCGCCGCCGGGGCGGCCACCAGGAGGGCGAGGCCGGCCAGGGCCAACGCCACCGCGGCCGCCGCTCGACGGGTCAGCCGCTCGCCGAGCAGCAGGTGGGCGCCGAGGCTGGTGAACACCGGCCCGGCGCCGATGGTGATCAGCGTGCCCAGCCCGAGGCCCGCCCAGCGCACCGAGCCGAAGTAGGCGCACTGGCTGACCGCGAGGCCGAGCCCGGTCAGCGCCGCGGAGTGCCACCGGGCGGCGCCCCGGTCGGCGCGGGGCCCGCGGCTCGGCAGCAGGGCCAGGCAGAGCGCGGCGACGCCGAAGCGCCAGCAGGAGACGCCCACCGGGCCGAGCCCGCCGGTGCGCATCAGCAGCGCGGACACGGCGCCGCCCACGCCCCAGGCGACGGCGGCGGCGGAAATGGACAGGAGGCCGTGCCGGAAGGGCACAGCGGTGTACGAGGGGGTCATGCGTCGGTGCTCCACGATGAGGTGCCGGTTCGGGTCCGCCGGGTACGCGGGCGGCAGCCATCGCCCCGGCCGCGGGCAGGTCCCGTCGGGCCGGAGTGGGTGGAGTGGGCCGCCCGCTAGCGGGCCGGCGGGGGGAGGATCACAAGACGCACGGGGCCACCCTACGCCGCCCGGCCGCGGTGTTCGCGATCTTTTCCTCGCCCACGAACGGGACGTACGGTCGACCGGGCCGGGGGCTCCCGGTGGAACGCCCCACTCGACGAAGGAGCAGTACACGATGGACCAGCTGACGTACGACGAGGTCGAGGCCGCCGGGAAGCGGATCGCCGGGCGGGTGCGCCCGGTGGCGGTGGCGCCGGGGGACGACGGCGGGCGGACCTGGCTGGCCCTGGAGTTCCTCCAGCACACCGGCAGCTTCAAAGCCCGCGGCGCGCAAAACTTCCTGCTCGCGCACGCCGAGGCGGGCACCCTTCCGGACAGCGGGGTGACCATCGCCTCGGGCGGCAACGCCGGGCTGGCCTGCGCCTGGGCGGCCCGTGAACTCGGCGTCCGGGCAACGGTGTTCCTGCCCGAGACGGCCTCCCCGGTGAAGCTGGCGCGGCTGCGCTCGTACGGCGCCGAGGTGCGGTTGGCGGGCCGGGAGTACGCGGAGGCGCTGAGCGCCTGCGAGGAGTTCGCGGCCGGCAGCGGGGCGCTGTCCTCGCACGCGTACGACCACCCGCTGATCGCCGCCGGCGCCGGGACGGTGCTGGCGGAGATGCGCGCCGGGGTGCCGGGGCTGGACACCGTGGTGCTGTCGGTCGGTGGCGGCGGGCTGTTCGCCGGGGTGGCGGTGGCGGCCCGTGAGCACGGCGTCCGGGTGCTCGCCGTGGAGCCGTCGGGCAGCCGCGCGCTGAACGCCGCGCTGGAGGCGGGCCGCCCGGTGGACGTCCCGGTGGACTCCGTCGCCCAGGACGCGCTCGGGGCCCGCCGCGCCACCGTCCTCGCCGTGGACGCGGCCGCGCACGCGGGCGTCCGCTCGGTGCTGGTCGACGACGAGGCCATCGTGCGCGCCCGTCGGCAGCTCTGGGAGGACCGCCGGATCGCCGTCGAGTACGCGGCCGCCACGGCGCTCGCCGCCGCCGGCCTGGCCGAGGGCGAGCGGGTCGCCGTCCTGCTCTGCGGCGCCAACACCGACCCGTCCGATCTGGTGGATTAGCACCGCACCGCTATACGGAGACCACTATTCCCATCATCGAAAGGACCGTCTATCATGCCGCCCCACTCGGCGCCGATCGAATTCCGAGTGGGTCGATCGAATACGTAAGAGATCGGGGACAACGACGCCCCCTACCTGCAGGGACGTCCATAAAAGAATGTAAACATTCAGTAATGAAATCTGTGCAGGGGGCCCTGAAAAGTCCTAGTGTGTGGCAACTCTCATCGCTCCGCCCACCCCGGAGCCCCCACCCACAGAGAGATCGTTCATGGCTTCCCTCAACCAGATCTCGCCGCCCGACCAGGGCACCGACTCCTCCTCCGGGACTCCCCACCGCTCACTGCGCCGCCACGTCGGGCTCATCGGCCTCATGTGGGCCTCGGTCGGCTCGATCATCGGCTCCGGCTGGCTGTTCGGCGCGAAGGAGGGCGTGATGGCGGCCGGTCCGGCCGCCGTCCTGTCCTGGGGCATCGGCACGGTCGCGATCGTGCTGCTCGCGCTCGTGCACGCCGAGCTCGGCAGCATGTTCCCGGTCTCGGGCGGCACCGCGCGGTACCCGCACTACGCCTTCGGCGGCCTGGCCGGCATGTCCTTCGGCTGGTTCTCCTGGCTGCAGGCGGCCACCGTCGCGCCGATCGAGGTCGAGGCGATGATCGGCTACGCCCGGCACTGGTCCTGGGCGGGCGGCCTGCTCAACGACAACAACACCCTCACCGCCAGCGGCTTCGCCGTCTCCACCGTGCTCATGGCGGTGTTCGTCGCGGTGAACTTCCTCGGGGTGCGCGTCCTGGCCCGCACCAACAACATCGCCACCTGGCTGAAGATCTTCGTCCCGCTGCTCACCATCTTCGTGCTGGCCGCGACCAACTTCCACGGCTCCAACTTCACCTCGCACGGCTTCGCGCCGTTCGGCGCCCAGGGCGTGCTGGCGGCGATCAGCACCAGCGGCATCATCTTCGCCCTGCTCGGCTTCGAGCAGGCCATCCAGCTCGCAGGTGAGAGCCGCAACCCCAAGCGCGACATCCCCCGCGCCGTGCTCGGCTCGGTCGCCATCGGCAGCCTGATCTACACCCTGCTCCAGGTCGTCTTCATCGGCGCGCTGCCCGTCAGCGCCTTCGCCAACGGCTGGGACAAGCTCGACTTCCCCGGCATCGACGGCCCCTTCGCGGGCCTCGCCACCGTGGTCGGCCTCGGCTGGCTGGCGTGGGTGCTCTACATGGACGCCGTGATCTCCCCCGGCGGCAGCGGCCTGATCTACACCACCTCGACCTCGCGCATCTCCTACGGCCTGAGCCGCAACGGCTACGCCCCGCAGAGGTTCGAGGAGCTCGACAGGAACGGCGTGCCGTGGTTCGGCCTGGTCATCGCCTTCGTCACCGGCGTGATCTGCTTCCTGCCGTTCCCGAGCTGGCAGGAGCTGGTCGGCTTCATCACCTCCGCCAGCGTGCTGATGTACGCCGGCGCCCCGCTGGCCTTCGGTGCGATGCGCCGCCGCCTGCCCGCGCACGAGCGCCCCTACCGGCTGCCGGCGGGCGAGCTGATCTCCCCGGCCGCGTTCGTGGTCTCCAGCCTGATCATCTACTGGTCCGGCTGGCACACCCTCTCGCGCCTGGGCATCGCGATCGTGCTCGGCTACGTCCTGCTCGGCAGCTACGCCGCGTACGCGATCAAGAAGGGTCTGCCGAACGCGCCCCGGCTGAGCTGGAAGTCCGCCCAGTGGCTGCCGCCCTACCTGGTGGGCCTCGGCCTGATCTCCTGGCAGGGCAGCTTCGGGGACGGCACCGGCAACATCCCGATGTGGGCCGACATGGCCCTGGTGTCGGTGTTCTCGCTGGTCATCTACTACTGGGCGATCCGGGTGGCGCTGCCGACCGACGCGATCGAGCAGGAGATCGCCGACGTCGAGGTGGTCGACGAGGGCGGCCACTGACCGCCGACGACCGACAGGAAGGGCCCGCCGGCCGTGCGACCGGCGGGCCCTTCCGCGTCCTCAGAGGCTCAGCACCGTCCGCAGCGCCGTGACGAGCTCGGCCTCCGCGTCCTGCGCCGGGCCGGGCGAGCGCCAGGCGACGAAGCCGTCCGGGCGGACCAGCACCGCCCCCTGCGGGCCGATGCCGTGCAGCGCGGCGAAGTCCGCGCCCGGCTCCGGCGCCAGATCGTCCTCGGCGCCGTCGCCGATCCGGAAGCCGTCCAGCGGGACGGCCAGCCGGTCGGCCGCCCGCCTGCCGCCCGCCTGCCAGGCCCCGCCCTCGGGGCCGGTGAGCAGCACCATCGCCTGCTCGTACAGGTCCAGCGTGGAGAGCTTCACGCCCGCGCGCCGCAGCCACTGGTGCGGGGCCCGGCTGCCCGGTTCGCCCGCCGACTCGAACTGCTCGGGGACCACCGGCCCGGTCCGGTCCGCGCCGATCACCGCGCCCACCGGGTAGCGGTAGCCGAGCGCCACCGCCAGCACCCCGGCCTGCCGGCCCACGCCCGGCGCCACCGCGTAGCCCGGGTGGCTGTGCTCGGCGGACCGGGCCGAGGCCCGCTCTCCGGTCACCCGGGCCACCGGGAGGCGCTCCTGCCCGTACGTCTCCAGCAGCCGCGGCCCGGCCCAGCCGCACAGCACGGCGGCGACCTTCCAGGCCAGGTTGTGGGCGTCCTGGATGCCGGTGTTGGAACCGAACGCCCCGGTCGGGGACATCTCGTGGGCGGAGTCCCCGGCGAGGAAGACCCGCCCGGCGCCGTACCGCTCGGCCACCCGCTCGGCGGCGTGCCAGGGAGCCCGGCCGGTGACCTCGACGTCCAGCTCCGGCAGGCCGACGGCGGTGCGGATGTGCCGCTCGCAGCGCTCGTCGGTGAAGGCCTCCAGCGGCTCGCCGTGCTCGGGGTGCCAGGGCGCGTGGAAGACCCACTCCTCCTGGTTGTCCACCGGCAGCAGCGCGCCGTCCGCCTCCGGGTTGGTCAGGTAGCAGGCGATGAAGTGCCGGTCGCCGACCACCTCGGCCAGCCGCTTGGCCCGGAAGGTGATGCTGACGTTGTGGAACAGCTCGCCCTTGCCGGACCGGCCGATGCCCAGGCTCTCCCGGACCGGACTGCGCGGGCCGTCCGCGGCGATCAGGAAGTCCGAGCGCACCACCCGCTCCTCGCCGCTCTCCCGGCTGCGCAGCACCGAGGTGACGCCGTCCGCGTCCTGCTCGAAGGAGATCAGCTCGGTGCCGAACCGCAGGGCGCCGCCCAGCTCGCGGGCCGCCCGCCGCAGCACCGGCTCCAGGTCGTTCTGGCTGCACAGGCACCAGGAGCTGGGGCTGAACCGGGCCAGCCGGCCGCCCGGGTCGATCTCCCGGAACAGCCACTCCTGCTCGGCCCCGGTCAGCGAGGGCGCCTGGAGGATGCCGTGGTTGGGGGCCAGGATCGAGGCCGCCTCGCGGATCGCCGGCTCGATCCCGGCCACCCGG
Organism: Kitasatospora sp. NPDC054768; assembly: GCF_053612025.1. Lineage (NCBI taxonomy): Bacteria > Bacillati > Actinomycetota > Actinomycetes > Kitasatosporales > Streptomycetaceae > Kitasatospora > Kitasatospora sp. NPDC054768. Next base: position 73,285 of record NZ_JBSHBN010000019.1, on the reverse strand, counting down.
AACAGCTCCATGGTCCGCACGTTGTTGCCGCGCCCCCGCGGGTGGTGCGAGGTGTCGGCGTGCTTCTCGACCAGCAGATGCCGGACCCCGAGCCTGCCGAGGAAGAGTGAGGCCGACAGCCCGACCAGCGAGCCGCCCACGATCAGGACCGGCACCCGGTCGTCAACCTTCGGATTCATCGATTGCTCCGCCCTGTCAGGGGATTCCGCGGCCCGGCCATTGGGCTCGGCGCCGCCCTCGGCGGGCCCGCTCAGCCGGGGCCCCGCTCTTCCATCCCCCGCCGGAGGCGGCCCGTGCCGCCCCTTCGCCCGGATGGCCCGCAAATCTCGCGCCGCGCCCGGTGCGCCGCCCACGATCGACCTCAGGCCTGGCGCCGACTCGCCCGGCCGAACCGCCGTCGCACCGCCCTCCCAGGCCGGGGAGCACCCGCCGGGCACGGCCGACACGGCCCGCAGCGTGCGGCCCAGAGCAGAAAGTGGATCATGACAACTCTGTCCGAACCCCAGCCGAAGCAGCAGGACGAGGCCGACACCCGGCTGCGAGTGGTGCTGATGCTGGAGATCCAGGACGGCGCCCAGCAGCGCTTCCTCGACGTGTACGAGCAGCTGCGCCACCAGGTGGCCTCGGTCCCCGGCCACGTCAGCGACCAGCTGTGCCAGTCGATCAACGACCCGCGCCAGTGGCTGATCACCAGCGAGTGGAAGGACCAGGAGACCTTCCTGGAGTGGGTGGACAGCCCGGCCCACCGGGAGATGGTCAAGCCGATGCACGGCTGCGTCAGCGACAACTTCCGCTCGCTGCGCTACACCGTGCTGCGCGAGACCTCCGCCGCCGGCTCCACCGGCACCCGGGCACCCATGGAGGTGCCGCCCGGACTGCCGCGCACCACCCCGGCCGGGCACGTCGGCCCGCCCAAGGCCCCTCCGGGCCCGGACGGCGTGGTCCGCCACGCGCTGACCTTCACCGTCAAGCCCGGCAGCGAGCCCGAGGTGGCCCGCATCCTCTCCGGCTACGCCTCCCCCCGGGCCGAGGTCGACGAGCACACCCGGCTGCGCCGCACCTCGCTGTTCATGCTCGGCAACCGGGTGGTCCGCGCCGTCGAGGTGATCGGCAACCTCGGCGACGCGCTGCGCCACGTGGCGATGCAGCCCGAGGTGCGGGCCGTCGAGGAGGCGCTGAACCCGCACCTGGAGGAGGCCCGGCAGCTGGGCGACCCGCAGGCCGCCCGGGCGTTCTTCGCCAGGGCCGCGCTGCCCGCCCGGCACCAGGCGATCGCCAGCTCCCCCGCCTCCGCCCGGCTGCACCGGCACGCCGTGCTCTACCCGGTCCGTCCGGGCCGCGGACAGGACGTGGCCGAGCTGCTGGCCGAGCACGACAACCTGGCCACCGCCGACCCGACCGGGCCGGTCGCGGCCGCCACCGTCTTCCACCGCGAGGACGTGGTGGTGCGCCTGGTCGACCTGCGGGTGCCGGCCGAGGCCGACCCGGCCGCCGCCCTCGGGGTGGCCGACGACCGGCAGGCCGCCGTGCTCGCCGGGCTTCTGGACCTCGGACCGCAGGGCGACCTGCGCACCGCCACCGGGCTCGGCGCCTTCCTCGCCGCCCGCGCCATGAACCCGGTCACCGACCGCAGTTCCGCCGACCCGATCAACAACTGACGCTCCGTCACTTCACGGGAGAACTCCATGACCACCCAGTCCCCACGGATCGTCAGCGTCCACGACGCACCGGAGAACCGCCGCCACGGCGCCGAGCTGCGCACCATGCTCACCCCGACCAGCTGCGGCGCGACCAGCGGCTTCATGGGCCTGGCGATCGTCAAGCCCGGCGAGCGGATCCGCGAGCACTACCACCCGTACTCCGAGGAGTTCGTGTTCGTCGTCTGCGGCGACCTGGAGGTGGACCTGGACGGCGAGGCCCACCCGCTCAAGCCGGACCACGGCCTGATGATCCCGATCAACATGCGCCACCGCTTCCGCAACGTCGGCGACACCGAGGCCCGGATGGTCTTCCACCTCGGCCCACTCGCCCCCCGTCCCGACCTCGGCCACGTGAGCACCGAGGGGACCGCGGCGTCCGGACCGCCGGAACACGCCAAGGTGGTCTCGTGACCCGGCGCGTCGCCGTCACCGGGATCGGTGTGGTCGCTCCCGGCGGGGTCGGCGTCCCGGCGTTCTGGGACCTGCTGACGGCCGGCCGCACCGCGACCCGGGGCATCACGCTCTTCGACCCCACCGGGTTCCGCTCCCGGATCGCCGCCGAGGTCGACTTCGACCCGGCGGCCCACGGACTGAGCCCCGAGGACGTCCAACGGGCCGACCGCTACGTGCAGTTCGCGATGGTCGCGGCCGACGAGGCGCTCGCCGACGCCGGCCTGGACCTGGCCGCCGAGGATCCGTGGCGGATCGCCGTCTCGCTCGGCACCGCCGTCGGCGGCACCACCCGTCTGGAGCACGACTACGCCCTGGTGAGCGCGGCCGGAGCCCGCTGGGACGTGGACCCCCGGCAGGCCGAGCCACAGCTGCACCGGGCCTTCGCGCCCAGCACCCTGGCCTCCGCGGTGGCCGAGCGGACCGGCGCGCACGGCCCGGTGCAGACCGTCTCCACCGGCTGCACCTCCGGCCTGGACGCGATCGGCTACGGCTTCCAGGCGGTCGAGGAGGGACGCGCCGACATCTGCGTCGCCGGCGCCTCCGACTCCCCGATCTCGCCGATCACGGTCGCGTGCTTCGACGCCATCAAGGCCACCAGCGAGCGCAACGACGACCCGGAGCACGCCTCCCGCCCCTTCGACGCCGGCCGGGACGGCTTCGTGCTCGGCGAGGGCGGCGCCGTCCTGGTGCTGGAGGAGCTGGAGCACGCCCGCCGCCGCGGCGCCCGGATCTACGGCGAGATCGGCGGCTTCGCCACCTTCGGCAACGCCTACCACATGACCGGCCTCACCAAGGAGGGGCTGGAGATGTCCCGGGCGATCGACCACGCGCTCGTCCACGCCCGGGTGGACCGCACCGAGGTGGACTACGTCAACGCGCACGGCTCGGGCACCAAGCAGAACGACCGGCACGAGACGGCCGCGGTCAAGCGCTCGCTGGGCGCGCACGCCTTCAGGACGCCGATGAGCTCGATCAAGTCGATGGTCGGGCACTCGCTCGGCGCGATCGGCGCCATCGAGGTCGTCGCCTGCACCCTGGCGCTCGCCCACGGCGTCGTGCCGCCGACCGCCAACTACGAGACTCCGGACCCGGAGTGCGACCTCGACTACGTGCCGCGCACCGCGCGCGAGCTGCCGCTGAGCCACATCCTCTCGGTCGGCAGCGGATTCGGCGGATTCCAGTCCGCCGTCGTGCTCAACAGAACGGGGTGAGTTCCATGACGTCACGTCAGCAGGGCCGCCGGGCGGTGGTCACCGGCCTCGGCGTGGTGGCACCGAACGGGGTCGGGGCCGACGCCTTCTGGAAGGCCACCAGGCAGGGCGTGAGCGTCCTCGACCGGATATCCCGCGAGGGCTGCACCGGGCTTCCGCTCCGGATCGCGGGCCAGGTGAACGGGTTCGATCCGCAGTCGGCGATCGACAACCGCTTCCTGGTGCAGACCGACCGTTTCACGCACTACGCGATGGCCGCCGCCGACCTAGCGGTGGCGGACGCCGGGTTCCGGCCCGACCCGGAACAGCCCTTCGCGATCGGCGTGGTGACCGCGGCCGGCTCCGGCGGCGGCGAGTTCGGCCAGCGCGAACTCCAGCAACTCTGGGGCCAGGGGCCGAAGTTCGTCGGCCCCTACCAGTCCATCGCCTGGTTCTACGCGGCCAGCACCGGCCAGATCTCGATCCGCGGCGGCTACAAGGGCCCCTGCGGAGTGGTCGCCAGCGACGAGGCCGGCGGGCTGGACGCCCTCGCGCACGCCGTCCGCACGATCCAGCGCGGCACCGACGCGGTGGTGGCCGGCGCCGCCGAGGCCCCGCTGGCGCCGTACTCGATGGTCTGCCAGCTCGGCTACCCCGAACTCAGCCTGGCCGAACGGGCCGAGCTGGCGTACCTGCCGTTCACCGCGCAGGCCTGCGGCTTCGCCCCCGCCGAGGGCGGCGCGATGCTGCTGCTGGAGGACGAACAGGCGGCCCGCCTGCGCGGCGCCCGGGTCCGGGCAGTGCTGGCCGGGCACGGCGCCACCTTCACCGGCGCCTCCCGCTGGGCGGAGTCCCGGGAGGGGCTGGCGGCCGCCATCCGGATCGCGCTGGACGAGGCCCGGATCGCGCCCGAGGAGATCGACGTGGTCTTCGCGGACGCCCTGGGCGTGCCGGCCGCCGACCGGGCGGAGGCCCTGGCGCTGGCCGACGCGCTCGGGCCGGCCGCCGAGCGGGTCCCGGTCACCGCGCCCAAGACCGGTACGGGGCGGGCCTACTGCGGCGCCCCGGTGCTCGACGTGACCGCCGCCGTGCTGGCCATGGAGGACGGCGTGCTGCCGCCCACCCCCAACGTCACCGAGGTCTGCCACGACCTCGCCCTGGTGACCGGCCGCGCCCGCCCGGCCGAACTGAACACCGCCCTGGTGCTCAGCCGCGGGCTGATGGGCTCCAACTCCGCGCTGGTGGTCCGGCGCGTGCGGCCCTGAACCACCCACACCTTCGAAGGGAAACACCCGTGAGCAACACCCTCAGTTATCCGGAACTCGCCGAACTGCTCCAGGCCCGGGCGGGCGTCGCCGTCGACCCGGGCGACCTGGCGCGCCCGGGCGCGGAGTTCGACACCTTCGGCGTCGACTCGCTCGGCCTGCTCGGCGTGGTCGGCGAGCTGGAGAACCGGCACGGCCTCAAGGTCACCTCGGGCGCCGAGTCGGCCAAGACCCCGGCCGAGTTCCTGGAACTGGTCAACTCCTCCCTCGCCACGAAGGCTGGTGCCTGAGATGCCCGGACACACCGACAACGAGATCGTCATCGCCGCTCCGCTCGACCTGGTCTGGGAGATGACCAACGACCTGGAGAACTGGCCGCAGCTGTTCAGCGAGTACGCCTCGGTGGAGGTCCTGGACCGGCAGAACAACCTCGTCCGGTTCCGGCTCACCATGCACCCCGACGAGAACGGCCAGGTGTGGAGCTGGGTCTCCGAGCGGGAGACCGACCGGGACACGCTCTCGGTGCGCGCCCGCCGGGTCGAACCCGGCCCGTTCGAGTTCATGGAGATCCGCTGGGAGTACGCCGAGGTGCCGTCGGGCACCAGGATGCGCTGGATCCAGGACTTCGCGATGAAGCCCACCGCCCCGGTCGACGACGAGGGCATGACCGGCCACATCGACCGCAACTCGAAGATCCAGATGCAGCTGATCCGGGAGAAGGTCGAGAAGCGGGCGGCGGAGCTGTGACCGGCGTCCACCGGGCGCTGATCGTCGCCCGGATGAAGCCCGAGGCCGCGCCGGACATCGCCGAGGTGTTCGCCGAGTCCGACCGGGGCGAGCTGCCGCACCTGATCGGCGTCACCGGCCGCAGCCTCTTCCAGTTCGGCGACGTCTACCTGCACCTCATCGAGGCCGACCGCCCGCCGGGCCCGGCCGTCGCCAAGGTCGTCGGGCACCCGGACTTCCGGACCGTCAGCGACCGCCTGACCGCCTACGTGCAGGCCTACGACCCGGCCACCTGGCGGGAGCCGAAGGACGCGATGGCGCGGGAGTTCTACCGCTGGGACCGCTGACCCGGCGCCGCCCCGATGGGCCCGCCCCCGGCCGTGTGCCGGGGGCGGGCCCACGCATGCCCGGCGGGACCGCCCCGCCGCGGACCCGGCCGTCTCGGACCCGGCCGTCTCGGACCCCGCTCCGCTCGGAGCCCCCGCCCCGGGTTCGCCCGACTCGGATTCACCCGGATCACCCGGCCGTACGAGTGAACACACCCGCGGACTCCACCCGAAAAGCTCACTCTCCGTACCTACAATGTCACGCTCCGATGGCAATCGGGCCCACGGTGGATGACTGTGGATCAGGCGCACCCCTGCGACTCCCCTTGCCCGGCACCGTGCCGGCAGTCGCGGTCGTGCGCACCGGAAGGATCATCCTCATGCGTTCTGCACGCACACTGCTCGCCGGGGCGGCCGTCGCCGCCGTACTCACTGTCGGTACCCCCATGGCCTTCGCCGACGGCGCCGCCAACCAGGCCAAGAACCTGACCTGGCAGGAGAAGCAGGACAACCCCGAGAAGATCTCCGAGGACCACAGGGGCTCCGGCGAAGGCCGGGGCAACGACGAGCACAAGGGCAACGACGAAGGCAGGGGCAACGGCGAGCACAAGGGCAACGACGAAGGCAGGGGCTCCGGCGAAGGCCGGGGCAACGACGAGCACAAGGGCAACGACGAAGGCAGGGGCAACGGCGAGCACAAGGGCAACGACGAAGGCAGGGGCAACGGCGAAGGCCGGGGCAACGACGAGCACAAGGGCAACGACGAAGGCAGGGGCTCCGAAGGCCGGGATGAGGACCACAAGGGCCCGCACGGCGGCGTGCACACCGGTGGTGGCGGCATGGCGCTGGCCGGCGGCGGGCTCGCCTCCGGCGCGGTGCTGCTGATCGGCGGCCTCGGGGCGGGCGCGTACGCCCTGCGCCGCGGCCGCCGCGCGTCCGGCGCGGTCGCCTGACGCCAAGCCCTCTGATTCCACCGCCTCCGGGCGCCTCCCCGCCCGGGGGCAGGCGCACCGGGGGCGGTGGGCCGTCGTGGAACAGATCGAGCGGAGGACAGGAATGACGGGCGGTCCCACCTCTGGAGCATCCCGGCTGCTGCGCGCGGGGATGGGCACGGCAGCGGTCGGGCTGCTGCTGATCTACAACTCGGTCGGCACCGGCACGGACTTCGGCGCGGAGGACGGCAGGCCCGTTCCCCCGGCGGCCACCGCGCCGGCCGTCCCCGGTCCTGCGGGCGCCGCGGACGCGGACGCGGACGCGGCATCGCGCACGCCGGCGCTCGGACGCGCCAAGCCGACCCGGCTGCGGATCCCGCAGATCGCCGTGGACGCGCCGTTCACCGAACTGACCGTCAACCCGGCCGGCCAACTCGACGCGCCACCACCGAACGACAAGAACCTGGTGGGCTGGTACCGGGACGGCGTCACCCCGGGAGAGCGCGGCAGCGCGGTCCTGGCCGGGCACGTGGACACCACCACCGGCCCGGCGGTGTTCCTGCTGCTGAGCTTCCTGCAGCCGGGCAACAAGGTCGAGGTGAGCCGCGAGGACGGGACGGTCGCGGTGTTCTCGGTCGACTCGGTGGAGACCTTCGCCAAGAACGCCTTCCCCGACGCCAAGGTGTACGGCAGGACCCCAGACGCACAGCTCCGGCTGATCACCTGCGGCGGCGCCTACGACAAGAAGCAGCGGGACTACCTGAACAACGTCGTGGTCTTCGCCCACCTGGAGTCCTCGCACCCGGGCTGACCGGCGCACACGACGACCGCCGGCCCCCTTCGCTCGGGGCCGGCGGTCGTGCGTGCCGGTGGCCGTACCGCCGTACCGTCATACGGCGGATGGCGGTGGCGGGTGGCGGTGGCTCAGCCCGTCACGACGGCCTCGAAGGCGTGCAGGTAGGGGTTGACCGGGCGGACCGCGGTGACCGTCAGCCCGGCCTCCGCCATCAGCCCGACCATGCTCTCCTCGGAGTGCTTGGCACCGCCCACGTTGAGCATCAGCATCAGGTCCATCGCGGTGGTGAACCGCATCGAGGGGCTGTTGTCGACCAGGTTCTCCACCACCACGACGCGGGAGCCGGAGCCGGCCGCCTTGACCACGTTGGCGAGGGTGCGGCGGGTGCTGTCGTCGTCCCACTCCAGGATGTTCTTGATGATGTAGAGGTCGGCGCGGACCGGGATCTCCACCCGGCAGTCGCCCGGCACCAGGCGGGCCCGGGCGGAGAAGGCGCCGCCGTCCTGGAGCCGCGGGTCGGCGCCGGCCACCACCTTGGGCAGGTCCAGCAGGGTGCCGTGCAGCGCCGGGTGCTTCTCCAGCAGGCTGGCCAGCACGTGGCCCTGGCCGCCGCCGATGTCCGCCACCGAGTCGATGCCGGTGAGGTCCAGGTACTCGGCGAAGTCCTCGGCGGACTGCCGGCTGGAGGTGGTCATCGCCTTGTCGAAGACCTTCGCCGAGTCGCCCGCGTCGCTGTGCAGGTAGTCGAAGAACTCCTTGCCGAACAGTTCGGGGAAGACGTTGCGGCCGGAGCGCACGGCCTCGTCCAGCCTCGGCCAGGCCTCCCAGGTCCAGGGCTCGGTGCACCAGAGGGAGATGTAGCGCAGCGAGTTGGGGGCGTCCTCGCGCAGCAGCCGGGACATCTCGGTGTGCTCGAAGCGGTCGTCGCCGCTCGCCTCGAAGATGCCGTAGCAGGCGAGCGCGCGCAGCAGGCGGCGCAGCTGGCGGGGCTCGGTGTCGAGTGCGACGGCGAGGTCGGTGACGGTGGTCGGGGTGTCGCCGAGCACGTCGGCGACACCGAGCCGGGCGGCCGCGCGGACGGCGGCGGCGCAGGCGGCGCCGAAGACGAGTTCGCGCAGGCGCATCGCGGCCTGGGGGCTGGTAAGGGCGGGTGCGGTGGTCATGGCGGGTTCCTCGGGTCCTTGGGGGTTCCTGGGGCGGCGGGCGGCGAGGGGCGACGGGCCGGCGGCGGGAGTGGGAATGGGGAGCGACGGGCCGACGGCCTGGGTGAGGGGGCGCCGGGGCTCAGCAGCGGCCGGCCGGCTCGGAGCGCTCGCAGGTGTTGCGGGCGAAGGTGTTGTCGGCGCCGGCGTCGCGGTCGGCGAGGTCGGCCGGACCGTTGCCGCTCAGTTCGTTGTCGGTGATCACGGCGCGGGCGTTGGAGACCCCGACGACGCTCCGGAAGAGGACGATGCCGCCGGAGAAGTCCGAGGTGCCCGTGTTGTCGCGGACCTCGTTCTCCGTCACCCGGGTGTCCTCGGTGCCGGTGAGCACGATGCCGGCGCCCTGGATGGCGCCCAGGCGCGGGTTGGCCGGGCAGAACTTGTTGTTGCCGACGACGGTGTTGCGCCGGACGTCGAGGTTCCCGGCGCGGGGCACGCCCTCGTCGCCGACCACGAAGACGCCGGCGCAGTTGCCGCTGATCCCGTTGTCCTGGACGGCCAGTCCGCGCAACCGGCGGACGGTGACGCCCACCCGGTTGCCGGTCAGCTCGTTGCCCTCGACGACGGTGCCGCCGGTGTCGGGCGAGCCGCCCTCGCGGTAGGCGTAGTTGGCGAGGAAGACGCCGGACTGGCCGTTGTCGGTCGAGCGGTTGCCGCGGATGACGGCCCGGGTGGACATCTCCTGGCTGATGCCCTGCTGGGCGTTGTCGTGGACGTAGGTGCCGCTGACGGTCAGACCGGTGGTGCCGCTGGCGTCGATGCCGTTCTTGCGGAAGCCGGTGACGGCGAGGCCGTGGACGGTGACGTCGGACAGCGGGTGCTCCTCGGTGCCGACCACGCAGATGCCGTGGCCTGCGGCGGCGCAGGCGTTCTCGGTGCCGTCCCCCGGGACGATCACGCTGTTCCGGCCGGCGCCGCGCAGGGTGATGCCGGGGGTGGTGATGCGGACGCTGCCCCGGTAGGTGCCCGGGAACAGCTGGACGATGTCACCGGGCCGGGCGGCGTCGACCGCCCGCTGAATCGATTCTCCTGGCCGGACGTGGTGCAGCGGGAGGCCACCGTCGGCGCGGGCCGCGGGGGCGGCGGCCAGGGCGGCGAGGACGGTGGTCAGGGCGGTGGCGGCGGCGGTGGCCGCGGCGAGGTGGTGGACCCGTCGCGTGGACATGAGTGGTGACCTGTTTCTTTCGGCGCGCGCGGTGATCGTGCGGGTGTCGTGGTCCCCCGCACGGGCCGGCGGTATGGGCTGACGCGCTGTGCGCGGGCGGTGACGGCCGGTGGGTGCGGCCGTGTCGACGGTACGGGCGGCCGGATGGGCCCGCCACCAGGGCTGGGCTGCGGGACTGACGGGGCGTCGACCGGAGGTGGGACGGCCCGGCGTGGCGCGGGGTGGTGGGGGTCGGGCGTGCCGTGCGGCGGGTGGGCGGCGGCGGCAGTCGTGGCGACGCGCCCGACCACGGGGGCGGTCGGGCGCGTCGGGCGCTTCGGCAGCGGGCTCGGCGGCCCGGGTCAGCCCGCGGCCGGGGCCTGCGGCCCGAGGCGGACGGGCAGCGCGGCGAGGTGCCAGGCGGCCGGGTTCGGTCCGCGCTCGACCGCCTCCGGGCCGACCGCGAGAGCCAGCTGCGGGTACGTCCGCAGCAGCGTGTCGAAGGCGACGACGGCCTCCTGGTGCGCCAGCACCGAGCCCAGGCACCGGTGGGTGCCGTGGCCGAAGCCCAGGTGCGCCTCGTGGTGCCCCGCGCGGTCCGGCGCGCTCGCCCGGCGGACGTCCAGGCGCTCCGGGTCGGCGTAGGCCCGCGGGTCGTGGTTGGCCCCGGCGAGGATCGGCATCACCGCCTCGCCCTTGCGGATCGGGGTACCGGCCAGGGTGAGGTCCTCCGTCGCGTAGCGCGGCACCCCGCCGATGGTCGGGCCGCACCAGCGCATCAGCTCGTCGACGGCGGCGGGCAGCAGGCCCGGGTCGGACCGGACCAGTGCCAGCTGTTCGGGGTGGGCGAGCAGCGCGGCCGTGCCGTTGCCGATCAGGGTGGCGGTGGTCTCGTGGCCGGCCACGATCAGGTTGAGGATCAGCGAGACGGTCTCCACCGGGGCGAGGGTGTCGCCCTCCGCGGCGGCCAGCCGGGAGAGCAGGTCCTCGGCCGGTTCGGCCCGGCGGCGCTCCACCAGGTCACGGGCGGCGGTCACCATGGCGCGCAGCGCCTCGTCCAGGCCGGGCCCGGCGCCCCGGCCGAGGTAGGAGCTCCAGCGGCGCCACTGCGGGCGGTCGGCCTCGGGGATCCCGAGCAGCTCGCTGATCACCGTGACGGGCAGCGGGTAGGCGAAGTGCGCCACCAGGTCGACCACGCCGTCCGGGCCGGCGTGCCGGGGCAGCGCCCGGGCGTACTCCTCGGCGAGCCGCTCGATCCGGGGCCGCAGGCGCTCCACCGCACCGGCCGTGAAGGCGGGGTGCACCAGCCCGCGCATCCGGCGGTGCCGGGCGCCGTCCGCGCCGAAGACCCCGGCGCGCAGGTACTTCGCGCACTCCGGCGGCATGCCGCGGGCGCGCCAGACCTGCTCGGTGCGGTGCCCGGGGACGGGCGCGGGGGCGGGGGCGGGGGCGGCGGCGAGCTCGTCGTCGACGGGGCCGTCGACGGCGTTCACGTCGTTGACGAAGCGCGGGTCGGACAGCACGGTGCGGACGTCCTGGTAGCGGACGGCGATCCAGAAGGGCTCCACGCCGGGGATGGTGGCGCGGGCGAGCGGGGCGCGCTCGCGCAGGTCGGCGAAGGCGGTGAAGGGGTCGCGGATCAGGTGGTCGGCGCGCAGGTCGACGGTCTCGACCGGTTCGGCGGTGCTCACGGCTGCCTCCTCAGGAGTCGCGAAGTCCATCTGGTCACGGATCGTGACGGAGGCGGGTGGGGTGGTCCCCGGATTCCGGCCCGGATTCACTCGATCGAGCACAGTGCATCGTTTCTCCGGACCCCGGCCGACCCTCCCGGGCCACCCCGCCCCGGCCACCCCGTCCGCTCCGCCCGGCCCGGCCCGGCCCGCCCGACACCCCGGTCCGGGCGCGTGGCATGCTCGGGGCCATGACCACCGTGCACGTACCGCCCGTCGCCGCCCTCCGCAACCCGATCGGTGCCCACGTCCCGGTGGCCGCGCGCGGACTGGCCGGCACCGGCCTGGCGTACGCGGCCCGGGTCGGCGCGGAGACGGTGCAGGTGTTCGTGGCCAACCCGCGCGGCTGGGCCACTCCCCCGGGCAACCCGGCCCAGGACGAGGAGTTCCGCACCGCCTGCGCCGAACAGGGCGTCCCGGCCTGGGTGCACGCGCCGTACCTGATCAACTTCGGCTCGGACAACCCGGCCACCCGCGAACGCTCCGCCGAGTCGCTGCGGCACTCGCTGCGCCGCGGCCACGCCATCGGCGCACTCGGCGTCGTCCTGCACACCGGCTCGGCGGTCGGCACCGCGCCCGGCGGCGGCTCGCGCCGGGCCGAGGCGATGGCGCAGGTCCGGACGGACGTCCGGCCGCTGCTGGAGGAGCTGGACGGGCTGGGCGACGACGCGCCCTGGCTGCTGCTGGAGCCGACGGCGGGCCAGGGCAGCTCGCTCTGCTCGCGGATGGAGGAGCTGGCCGCGTACATGGCGGCGCTGGACCATCACCCGAAGGTGGGAGTCTGCCTGGACACCTGCCACGCCTTCGCCGCCGGGCACGACTTGGCGCAGCCGGGCGGGGTGACGGCCGCACTGGACGCCCTGGCCGCCGCGGCCGGTCCGGGCCGGCTGCGGCTGATCCACGCCAACGACTCCGAGGACGTGGTCGGCGCCCGCAAGGACCGGCACGCCAACATCGGCGCCGGGATGATCGGCGCCGAGCCGTTCCGCGAGCTGTTCGAGCACCCGGAGACGGCCGGGGTGCCCCTGGTGGTGGAGACCCCGGACCGCAAGCACGGCGGGGACGGCACCGGGCACGCGATGGACATCGCGGTGCTGAAGGAACTGCGGGACCGGGCGGCGGTCCGCGGCCCCGGAACCCGTCCGACGGACCTGCGGGAGCCGGCCGCCGCGGGACGGCCGTGAGCCCGGAGACCGACGGGCGGCCTCCGGGCTCGGGGGGCGGGGATCAGCAGCCGCAGTCGCTCTCGCTGTGCTCGGAGTAGTTGAACCAGGTGGCGTGCGGGCCGACCAGGCCGACGCCCGCGGAGCCGGACTCCAGGTGCTGTCCCTCCGACTGCGTCGGAGCGAAGCCCCCCGCCATGGCCGAGGTCGGGACCGCCACCACGGCACCGGCCACGGCGACGATCACGGCGAGCTTGCGGATCTTCCCACGAAGCGACATCTGATGTCCTTTGGTTCGTCTCTGGTCCTCAACCCGCGCCCCCGACCGGCCTGTTCGGCCGCCCGACGGGCCGGGCGGCGCCCCACCGGGGGCGCCGCGCCAACGTTGGCACACGAACGCGCGGCTTCGGGCGCACGCCGCAACCGGGCTGAGGCGTTCGGGTGAGGCAACTCCCCCGGCCGGGCGAATCCGGGCGTACGTCGAGGAATGCGGGCGTACCCGCGTCAATCCGGTCGAACGGCCGGACGGAGGGGGCCGGACGAGTACCCGTCCGGCCGCCCCGCGGCCGCAAGTCTTGCGGCGATGGACCGGGCGAACTGAACAAATCCCGGCGATTTGGTGCAAGGTGCAGCCCGGTCCGAGCATGAACGGTCGCTCCATGACGCTCCACCGAGCGCGAGCACCAGCAGGAGCAGCACCACGAAAGGCGCACCACCCTCATGCAGACCAGTCCCGCCGCACCCCGGCAGGCGACCCGACCGAGCGGCCCGGAGACCCCGGGACCGGTCGGCTCCCCGCCGGACGGCCCCGCGCCCCGGACCACCGACCGCCGTTTCGGGCTGCCGACCGCCACCGCCCTGGTGATGGGCAACATCATCGGCGGCGGCATCTTCATGATCCCCGCCGCCGTGGCCCCGTTCGGGACGGTCAGCCTGGCCGCCTTCGGAGTGCTCACCGTGGGCGCGATCGCGCTGGCGCTGGTCTTCGGGCAGCTCGCCCGCCGCAACCCGCGCACCGGCGGGCCGTACGTCTACGCCCGCGAGGCCTTCGGGGACTTCGCCGGCTTCCTGTCCGCCTGGTCGTACTGGATCACCACCTGGGTCAGCAACGCCGCGCTCGCCGTGGCCGCCGTCGGGTACCTGGACGTGCTGCTGCCGCTCCACCACTCCATCCCGCTGGAGATCACCGCCGCGCTGGCCTTCCAGTGGCTGCCGGCCCTGGCCAACCTGGCCGGCACCCGCTACGTCGGGGCCGTCCAACTCGTCTCCACCGTGCTGAAGTTCATTCCGCTGCTGCTGGTCTCGGTGGGCGGCCTGTTCTTCTTCGACCCGAAGAACCTCGGGCCCTTCGACGCCACCGGCCACGGCTGGGCGGGCGGCATGACCGCCGCCGCGGCGATCCTGCTGTTCAGCTACCTGGGCGTGGAGTCGGCCGCGATGAGCGCCGGCAAGGTCCGCGACCCGGAGCGCAACGTCGGCCGGGCCAGCGTGCTCGGCACCACCGGTGCGGCGGTGGTCTACCTGCTCGGCACCATCGCGGTGTTCGGCACCGTGGCGCACCAGCAACTCGTCCACTCCGCCGCGCCGTTCTCGGACGCCGTGGACGCCATGTTCGGCGGCGGCTGGGGCGGCACGGCGATCGCCGTCGCCGCGCTGGTCTCGATGACCGGCGCCCTCAACGGCTGGACCCTGCTCTCCGCCCAGGCCCCGTACGCGGCCGCCAAGGACGGCCTGTTCCCGGCCGCCTTCGGCAAGGAGCGGCGCGGGGTGCCGACCTTCGGCGTGCTGGTCGGCGTGGCACTGGCCTCGGCGCTGACCGTGGTCAACTTCGCCAGCGGCGCGAAGGGCGCCTTCGACATGCTGGTGCTGGTCACCACCTTCACCGCCACCGTGCCGTACCTGCTCTCCACCGCCGCCCAGCTGTACTGGCTGGTGCGCGGGGCGGGCGAGAAGGTCGACCGCGGGCGGCTGGTGCGCGACGCCGTCCTCGGCCTCGGCGCCTTCGCCTTCTCGCTCTGGCTGCTCGCCGGGGCCGGCTACGCCGCCGTCTACCAGGGCGTGCTGTTCCTGTTCGCGGGCATCCTGGTCTACGTCTGGATGGCGGGCCGCCGCCGCGACTGAAACCCCCGGCGGCAGCCGGAAAACCGGACACACCACCCCGAACCCCCGTGACGTACGCCGGACTTGTCCGGTGCACGTCCGATGTGCACGAGGATTTCACTTCCCGGGTCTACCCGCGTAGGTGACCGGATCGCCACACTGGCGCACGCAATTCAGCAGTTCTTCCGATCTGATGATGGAGCGTCCGCCATGGCCCCCACCGCACCCGTGCGCCGGTTCCTGTCCTGCATACCGGCTGCCGCCGCCCTCGCCGCCGCGACCGTGCTCACGGCCGGCACCCCCGCCCAGGCCGCCCTGCCGACCCCGATCTCCGCGGCCACCGCCCGCAGCTACCTCGCCGCGATGCCCGCCACCGCGGAGACCCACGGGGACACCTACGACCGCACGCTGTTCCCGACCTGGATCACCATCAGCGGCACCTGCGACACCCGCGAGTGGGTCGTCAAGCGGGACGGCAGCAACGTCGCCACCGACACCTCCTGCAAGGCGACCAGCGGCAACTGGTCCTCGCCGTACGACGGCGCGACCACCACCAACGCCTCCTCCTTCGACGTCGACCACCTGGTGCCGCTCTCCGAGGCCTGGGCCTCCGGTGCCTGGGCCTGGACCACCGCGCAGCGCCAGGCCTTCGCCAACGACGTCACCCGCCCCCAGCTGCTGCTGGTCTCCGCGAGCAGCAACCGCTCCAAGGGCGACCGCGACCCGGCCGAGTGGCTCCCCCAGGCCTCCTACCGCTGCACCTACGCCCGCGCCTGGGTGCAGGTGAAGCAGTACTACGGCCTGGACGTGGACAGCGCCGAGAAGACCGCGCTCACCGGCATCCTCGCCAACTGCTGAGCCGAGAACCCCTGCGGCCCGGCGCTCACCCCGCGCCGGGCCGCAGTGCCGAGCACGGGTGCGGCGGTGGTGCCGGGCGGGCGCGGCGGTGGTGCCGGGCGGCTCGACACGCTCAGTCGGTCGAGTCGGCACGGTCAGTCGATCGAGTCGGCCGGGAAGTCGACCGGGTAGGCCTCGGCGAAATCGGCCGAGCGGGCCACCTCGCGCCACCTGGTGTCCTCCTCCAGGAGCCGCCGGTCCATGGCGATCGAGCCCTCGACGGCGTTGACCCCGAGCGGCAGGTGGTGGGGGATGTCGCGCCGCTTGGCCACCCGGACCAGGATCTCGGCGGCCCGGACCGGGTCGCCCGCGGCGCCGTCGCCCCCCTGCCGCAGCCGCCTGTTCACGGCGCCGACCGTCTCGTCGTAGGCCTCCGGGACGTCGTGGACGACCATCGAGGAGCCGGCCCAGTCGGTGCGGAAGCCGCTGGGTTCGACCACCAGCACCCGCACGCCGAACGGCGCGGTCTCGGCGCGCAGCACCCGACTGAACCCGTCGATGGCGAACTTCGCCGCCTGGTACGAGGCGATGCCCGGGGATCCGCCGACCCGGCCGCCCATCGAGGAGAACTGCACGACCAGACCGCCCTTCTGCTCGCGCAGCAGCGGGAGCGCGGCCTTGGTGACGTGGTAGACGCCCCAGAAGTTGGTTTCGAATTGGGCGCGGAAGTCGGCGTCCTCGGTGGTCTCGATCGGCGAGACGTTGGCGTATCCGGCGTTGTTCACCAGCACGTCGATCCGGCCGAAGGCGGCGTGCGCCTCGGCGAGGGCGGCCCGGGCGGCCGCCGGGTCGGTGACATCCAGCGCGATCGGGCGGATCCGGTCGCCGAACTCCTCGGCGAGGTCGGCGAGTTGCTCGGGGCGGCGGGCGGTCGCGGCCACCCGGTCGCCGGCTTCGAGCGCGGCGCGGACGAGGGCGCGACCGAAGCCGCGCGAGCTGCCGGTGATGAACCAGGTCTGTTCCGTGTTCTGCTCCATGCCATCTAGTAAAACACCGTTGCATTATTAGCGCAACGGTGTTGCGGTATTACGGCAACGGTGTTGCCCTACCATGGGCGGGTGGATGCAGCATCGGAGTTCCAGCGCGCACGCTCGCCCGAGGCCAAACGCCGGCGCGAGGCCGCGATCCTGGCCGCGGCCCGCTCGCTCGGCCACGAGCACGGCATCAGGGACGTCACCCTGACCGACATCGCCGCCGCGGTGGGAATGCACAAGTCGGCGCTGCTGCGGTACTTCGAGACCCGCGAGGAAATCTTCCTGCGGCTCACCGCCGAGGGCTGGGCGGAGTGGTCGGACGCGCTGACCGCGCGGCTGCGGGAGAGCGCGGAGCCGGGCCCGGCCGCCGTGGCGCGGGCCTTCGCCACCACGCTCGCCGCCCGCGGGATGTTCTGCGACCTGCTCGCCCACGCCCCGCTCAACCTCGAACGCAACGTCTCGCCCGACGCGGTGCGCGACTTCAAGCTCGCCACGCTCGCCGCCCGCGAACCGATCGGCGCGGCCGTCCGCGAACAACTGCCCGCACTGGACGACCAGGACGTCACCGACCTGATCGCCACCGCCGTCTCCCTCGCCGGGGCCATGTGGCAGATCGCGAACCCGGGCGCCGAGGTCGCCGCCCTCTACCGCACCGACCCCCGGCTGGCGCACGCCGTCATCGAGGTCGAACCCCGGCTCGCCCGCATCCTGACCGCCACCGCCACCGGGCTGGCCGCCGGCCGGGCCGAGCCGCGCGGCTGACCCGCCCGCCCGGACCGTTCGGCCCGCGCCAACTCCCGTTCCGGTGCACTCGGATGGATCATCTGACGTGCCGCACAAGGGATTTGACCCTAGGTTCCGGTGCCAGGGGGTCAACCGAGCGGAAGGCTGTTTCTGGCATGGCTGGCAAATTCGAGCTGTACGTGGACGAGGGCGGCATGCACCGGTTCCGACTCAAGGCGAGCAACGGGGCGATCGTGGTGACCGGCGACCCGCAGGAGAGCAAGGACGACTGCCTGAGGAGCATCGAGTCGATCCGCAAGCTCGCGCCGTACGCGGAGCTCAAGGAGACCGCCGGGTCCGTGTGACCGGACGCGAACCGCGCCGCGGGTCGGCAGTGCAAATCGCCGACCCGCGTTCTCCTCTACGACAGATCCCTTTGGCCGGGTGCACGCCGGACGCGGACAGAACACTGGCATGCGCGTCGCCATCGTCACCGAATCCTTCCCGCCCGAGGTCAACGGAGTCGCCCACAGCGTGCTGCGGACGGCCGAGCACCTGGTCCGCCGGGGCCACCGGCCCCTCGTCGTCACCCCCGCACCGGCGCGGGGCGCCGAATGCCCGCCGGAGACCTTCGGCGGCACCCCGGCGGGCGAGATTCCCGTGGTGTGCATCCCGTCCGTCCCGCTGCCGGGATACCCGCAGGTGCGGATCGCCCTGCCCAGCCGGCAACTGTCGGCCGCGATCGCCGGGCACCGTCCGGACATCGTTCACCTGGCCAGCCCCTTCGTGCTCGGCGCGCGCGGGATGCAGGTCGCGGCGCGGCTCGGGGTGCCCGCCGTGGCCGTCTACCAGACCGACCTGGCCGGCTACGCCCACGCCTACCGGGCCGGGCGGGGGCTCGGGGAGGCCGCCGCCTGGCGGCGGATCCGGGCCGTGCACCGGGCCGCCGCCCGCACCCTGGCGCCCTCCACCCCCGCCGCCCAGGACCTGACCGCGCACGGGGTGCCGCGGGTGCAGCTGTGGCCGCGCGGGGTGGACTCGGTGCGGTTCCACCCCCGGCACCGGGACGAGGCGCTGCACCGGGCGCTCGCCCCCGGCGGGGAGGTGCTGGTCGGGTACGTCGGACGGCTGGCCCCGGAGAAGCGGGTCGACCTGCTGGCCGCGGCCTCGGCACTGCCCGGAGTACGGGTGGTGGTCGTCGGGGACGGCCCCTCGGCGCCCGGGCTGAAGGCCTCGATGCCGGGCGCGGTGTTCCTCGGCCGGCGCACCGGTGACGAACTGGCCCGCTGCTTCGCGACCCTGGACGTCTTCGTGCACACCGGCCCGCTGGAGACCTTCTGCCAGACCATCCAGGAGGCGATGGCCAGCGGCGTACCGGTGATCGGCCCAGCGGCGGGCGGACCACTGGACCTCGTCGCCCACCACCGCACCGGCCTGCTGGTACCGCCCCGGGACGGCACGGCGGTGGCCCGCGCGGTGGCCGAGCTCGCCGCCGACCCGGCGCGGCGGGCCGGGTACGGGCAGGCCGGCCGGGCCGAGGTGACCGCACGCACCTGGGAGGCGGTCGGGGACCTGCTGCTGCGGCACTACGCCGAGGTGCTGGCGGAACACCGCGGGCTGCCGCTGCCGGCCGCCGCCCCCGCGCCGGTCGAACCGGTGGCGCCTGTCCTGCCGGAGGAGCTGCCGGCATGACCCCCGTTCCCGACGGCAGCGCACGGACGACCGGCGGGGCTCGGCCGGCCGGCGGGGCTCGGCCGACCGCCGGGGCGCCCAGGGCCGACGACGCGCCGAGGGCGGACCACGCGCCCAGGGCCGACGAGGCGCTGACGATCGTCCGGCTGGCCAACTTCGTCACCCCGGTCTCCGGCGGCCTGCGCACCGCGCTGCGCCACCTCGGCGCCGGGTACCGGGCGGCCGGGCACCGTCCGGTGCTGATCGTCCCCGGGGAGCGGCGCTCCGAGGAGGAGACCGAGCAGGGGGTGGTCGTCACCCTGCCCGGCCCGGTGCTGCCGGCCGCCGGCGGCTACCGGCTGCTCACCGACCGGCGGGCGGTGGCCGCCGAACTGACCAGGTTCTCCCCCGACCGGCTGGAGGTGTCCGACCGCACCACGCTGCGCTGGACCGGCGCCTGGGCACGGCGGCACGGGGTGCGGTCGGTGATGGTCTCGCACGAGAGCGCGGCCGGGGTGCTGCGCACCTGGGGCCTGCCCGGCCCGCTGGCGGGCACGGCGGCCGACCGGCTCAACGCGGCCACCGCCCGCGCCTACGACGCAGTGCTCTGCACCACCGACTGGGCCGCCGCGGAGTTCCGGCGGATCGGCACCCCGAACCTGGTCCGGGCCCCGCTGGGGGTGGACCTGGAGGCGATGCGACCGCTGCCGCCGGCCGCCCGCGCCGCCGAGCGGGCCCGCTACGCCGCTCCGGACGAGACACTGCTGGTGCTCTGCTCGCGGCTCTCGGCGGAGAAGCGGCCCGAGCGGGCGATCGAGGCCCTGGCCGAGCTGCGCGCGCGGCGGCACCCCGCGGTGCTGGTGGTCGCCGGGACCGGCCCGCTGCGGGAACGGCTGGCGGCCCGGGCCGCACGGCTGCGACTGCCCGTACGCTTCCTCGGGCACCTGGGCGGGCGTGCCGAGCTGGCCCGGCTGCTGGGCTGCGCGGACGTGGTGCTCGCGCCCGGGCCGGTGGAGACCTTCGGCCTGGCCGCGATGGAGGCCCTGGCCTGCGGAACCCCGGTGGCGGTCAGCCGCTCCTCCGCGCTGCCCGGCCTGATCGGGCTCGCCGGGGCGACGGCCGTCGACACGGGCAGTGGATTCGCCTCCGCGGTACGGCAGTTGCTGGGGCGGCCGGAGGACCTGCGGCGGGCCGCCGCCCGGGCGCGGGCCGAGCGGTACGGCTGGCCGGCGGCGGTGGCGGCGTTCCTGGCGGCGCACGGCGCGCACCACGACGAGGCGGTGGACGGGGGTCGGGACGAGCATGCTGGAAGCCGGGCGTGACCGGGCGGCGCGGGAGCGCCCCGCGGCGGCCGAACCACTGCGCTTCGTCGCACTCGGGGACTCGCTGACGGAAGGGGTCGGGGACCGGGTCGGCGAGGGCTGGCGCGGCTGGGCCGCCGTCCTGGCCGACGCGCTGGCACCCGAGGGGCGGGACGCGGAGTTCACCAACCTGGCGTACAGCGGGGCGCTCACCACGGAACTGACGATCCGTCAACTTCCGCAGGCGCTGGCGCTGCGGCCGCGGCTGGCGGCCGTGGTGGTCGGCGGCAACGACACCCTGCGCACGGGCTTCGACATCCGGCGCGCCACGCTGGAACTCGACGCCACGATGGGGGAACTGTCCGGCCACGGCGCCAGGCTGTTGACCGCCTGCCTGCCCGACCCGGGCAGCCTGCTCCGGCTCCCGGCACCGCTCGCCCGGCCGCTGGCGCGCCGGATGCGGGCGGTCAACACCGTGGTGCACGCCCTCACCGAGCGCCACCGGGCGATACACCTGCACATCACCGAACTGCCGTGGCTGGCCGAGCGCCGGCTGCTGAGCGTGGACCGCCTGCACCCCAGCGCCGAGGGCCACCACCTGATCGCCCTGCGGTTCCACGACCTGCTCACCGAGGCCGGCCACCCCCTCGGCCCACCCCCGGCCGCCGCCCCCGCCGAGGCCCCGCCGGGCCTGGCCGCCGACCTCTGGTGGATGGCCACCCGGGGCACCCGCTGGCTCGCCGCCCGCAGCACCGACCTGCTGCCGGGCCTGCTCGCCCTGGCCGCCGCCGAGGGCGTCGCCCGCCTGCGCGGCGGCAGCGGACGGCACGACGAACAGATGGCGCGCGCGGCGGCACAGGCGCTGGCCTCCCTGGTGTGAGGGGCCCGCGCCGGCCCGGAACGACGGCTGTTCGAGGAGGAGTTCACCGGCGCGGGCACGTGGAACCGCGCGTGGTCCGAGGAGGAGCGCGCGACACTGCGCGGAATCGTCGGGAGCATCCCCTGCCGGGCGTCCGGCGGACACCCGGAGGGGCCGCACCGCCCGGGTCCGGACGGGAGCCGGCTTCGAGACGTCGACGGGGCCCGGGTGCCGGTGACCACGCCGGACGGCCCCGGTGTACCGCCGTGGGCCGACTCGGACCGAACGCCGCGAGCGGCCGAACCGGCCGGCGCCGGGCCTCCCGATCGCCCGACCGTGGGGGGTCGGGAGTGCCGCCCGGTGGGAACCGTAGAGGTGGGCCCGGTTGTCGTGTCCGGAAGAACATGACGGAGGGAGTCGGGGTGGAGAGCGCGGGCACGGCCGGTCGGGAAGTCCTGGCGGCGGCGGGGGTGCTGTTCCCGGACGGGGCCGGGCGGGTGCTGGTGGTGCGGCTGCCGTACGACCGGAAGCACCCGGTGGCGATCCCGGGCGGCGGGTGGGAGCCGGCGGACCGGTCGCCCCGGGAGACCGCCCTGCGGGAGATCCGGGAGGAGCTGGGCTTCACGCCCCGGCTGGGACCGCTGGCCTGCGTGGACTGGGCGCTGCTGCGCCACGGCGACCTGCCGATCGTCGCGTACCTGTACTGGGCCGAGCCGCTGACGGCGGCGCAGGCGGCGGCGTTCCGGCCGGACGCGGCGGAGGTCGGCGGCTGGACCTGGCTGACGACGGAGCAGGCCGGGCACGCGCTGCCGCCCCGGTTGTCGCGCCGGGTGACGGCCTGCCTGCTGGCGCCGCGGGACGACGGGCCGCTGGAGCTGGAGGACAGCCGGCCGGTCGGGCACACGCTCCGGCTGCTACCCGCCGACGGGCCGGTGCCCGCGTACACCGGGCTGACCGCGGCGCCGGGGCTGACGCCGCAGACCGAGGAGCGGCCGGAGCCGCCGATGGACCGGGAGACCTACTACGCCACCCGGCCGCGCATCCGGGCCAAGGCGCGGGCGCTGTTCACCGATGCCGCCGGCCGGGTCCTGCTGGTGCGGCTGCGGCCGTGGGACGGGCCGCGCGGGCAGGTCCCGTACTGGACGCTGCCGGGCGGCGGGGTCGAGGCGGACCGGGAGATGCCCCGGGCGGCGGCCCGGCGGGAGGTCCGCGAGGAGCTCGGCTGGGAGGCCGAGCCGGGGCCGCTGCTGGCGCTGGACTGGCAGCCGGGTGCGGCGGCCGACCCGGCGGCGGACCCGGCGACCGGCCGGGACACCGCCGTCCTGGTGTACGTGTTCGACGGCGGCACGGTGACGGAGCGGATGCTCGGCTCCATCGTGCTGCCGGAGGAGGAGCTGGTGGAGTGGCGGCTCTGCGATCCGGCCGAGGCACGGGCGCTGCTGACCGGCCCGTCCTGGGACCGGACGGCCGCCGCGCTGGCCGCCCGGGAGCGGTCGGGCGGGCCGGCCGAGCTGGTGCGCGGGCAGGCCGCCGGGCCGGACCTGCCCCGGGGGTGAGCCCCGCCGGACGGAGCCCGGCGGTGGCCCGAACCACCGCCGGGGCCTCGCCCGTGACCCGCGCGGCCATGGCTCGCGCACCCGCGACCCGCGCGCCCGGGCGCCGCGCCGGGGTGGCGTCCCGGGGCGGTGTCCCGGGGCTGCGCGTCAGACCTCCAGCTCGGCCTCGATCCGGCCCAGCTGGTGGCGGGCCATCGCGAGGTTGGCACGCGCCTTGTCCAGCGCGAGGTAGAGGAACAGGCCCTTGCCGGTACGGCCGGTCAGCGGGCGGATCAGGTGGTACTGGCTGCTCAGGGTGATCAGGATGTCCTCGATCCCGTCCTGGAGGCCGAGCATGTCCATGGTGCGCATCTTGGCGCGGACCACGTCGGTGTTGCCGGCCGCGGCGACGTTGAGGTCCAGGCCGCCGGGGCCGTCGAGGGTGGCCAGCGCCATGCCGCTGTTGTAGTCCACCAGGGCCGCGCCGATGGCGCCCTCGATGCTGGTCATGGCCTGCTTGAGCGCGCCGGGTGCGTCGGTCATCTGGGTAACTCCCGTTCGGTGATGGGTGGTTCGTGACGGATGGGGACAATGGTTCGGTGGTCGGTCCGGGTCGGCCCGGGTCAGCCCGTGTCGCGCGGATCCTTGGGCACGAGGGCGTCGTTGAGCAGCCCCGCGATGCGCTGGGCGCTGCGGCGGGCCTCCAGGTGCAGCCGGCCGACGTTGACGTCGGGGTGCGCCAGCAGGGTCAGCACGCAGCTGCCGCCGGCCGCGTACGTGGCGACGTAGCCGTTCTCGCCGCGCACCAGCGACTCGCGGAACTCGCCCTGACCGGTGGTGTCGGCGAGCCGCTGGGCCAGCGAGAGCGAGGCCGCCGTCATCGCGGCCAGTCCCGAGGGTTCGGTGCCGTGGGTGTCGTGCGCGACCAACAGGCCGTCCACGCTGGCCACCAGACCACCCGCGAGGTGCGGTACGCGGTGTTTGACGGCACGCAGTTCGGCGAGCAACTCGGTCTCCAAGGCGATCAGTTGTCTCCTTCCGACACGCTGCTTGAGTGCCCGCCTCATGGCCGGAACGACGGGGTCGCGGGCGGGGAGTGGGTCAAAGTCGGGCCTCCAGAAGGTCTCGGATCCGGGTCAGCAGCGCGACGTCCGGATCGGGGACGGCCAGCGGGTGGGCCGCTGCCGTGATGGGTGGGCGTTCGGGGCAGGTGGGGGCGTCGGTCCCGCTGCGGGCCGCCTCGGGGGCGGAGGCGGGAATGGAAGCGGCGGCGGGGGCGGGAACGGCCGTGACCGGGGCGCCGGGGAGGTCGGCGCCCCGGAGGCTGGCGCCGGGGACCCGGCGGTGCAGCCCTCCGGCCGGTCCGCTCGCGGTCGGCGGGGGGACTTCGGGCCGGGGAGCGGTCGTCTGCCGCGCCTCGGACACCGGGGCCTCCACCGGGGCCTCCGGCGCCGCGGGTGCCGCGGGTGCCGCGGGTGCTGCGGGTGCTGCGGGTGCCGCGGCGGGCGGGCGCGGCGCGGCGGACGGGCGCGGGGCGTCCAGCAGTCCGGCGGCGGCCAGTCGACGGACATCGGCCGTCACCCCGAAGCCGGAGCGGCCGAGCAGCCGGGCCAGGTCCGCCGGGGTCCTGCGACCGTCGGCGTGGTCCAACAGCTCACGTCGCCGGCGGCCGCACGAGCGGTGGGACGACCGGCGGCCGCACTCGGCCGGGCGGACGGGCGCGGTGTCGAGCTGCGCCCACGGCCAGATCCCGTCGAGCAGTTTCCGGCAGCGTTCGACCTCGCGGCGGATCCGGGCCGGGTCGACCTCCGCGACCGGCCCGAGCCAGTGCCGGGCGTCGGCCTCGAACCGCCAGACGCCGCCGACCGGGTCGGCCAGCACGAAGAACGCGGCGTCGAACAGCGTTCCCAGGTGGCCGAGTTCGAGCTCTCCCCGGGTGAGCAGCCGCCGTTCGACCAGCGCCTCGCCGACCCTCGACCTCGGGCCGTGAGCCCGGAGCAGTTCCGCCCAGTCCTCGGGGGTGATCCGACCGCAGCCGATGAGCAGGTCGGCCAGTCCGGGCGCCCGGAGGGACTCGGCGGCGGCCACCCGCCCGTCGATCAGGTGGAGGCTGCCGAGCGGCCCGCGCAGGGCGCCGGTGGCGCGGCGGTCGGCGAGCAGGGCGAGCGCCTCGCCCGGGGACCTCGGGGTGGCGACCTCCGCCGGGGGCGGCGGCACGGTGCCGGTCGCGGCGGTCACGCGCTCACCCCAGCACCAGCTCCTCGGCGAGTGCCTGGAGGCGGAAGCGGGCGGCGGCGAGGTTGCCCTCCGCGCGGTCCAGCCAGAGGTGCAGGACGAGCCTGTTGTCGAAGACGGTGTCGATGAAGCGGATCAGGTGGTAACTGCGGCCGGCGGTGACGATGATGTCCTCCAACGGGGCCCGCCGGTCCTCCGTCACGGTGAAGGTCTGGCTCTCAACGGCCGCCCGCACCAGGTCGGTTGCCTCGGCGGCGGAGGTCTCGTGCTCTCCGGTCGGGCTGTCCCCGAGGCTGCCGAGGGCGAGCCCGCTGCTCCAGTCGACCAGGCTCGCGGCACGGGCCCCGGGGATCGCCATCGCTCCGGAGAGGCATTCGTCGATACCGGGCACACCGGCTCCTTCGCGGGGTCTGGGCGGTCGGCCGCAGCGCGGCACCGACCGGTTCACCACCAGCAGTGGCTAGTTCGACACGGAAGGCTACTGCCGGATTCCATATGACGAACATTCCAATGGCATATTCACATCAGTAACAGCCAGTTCCAGCCAAGAACTGACGGAACATCAGACCGGATGCGACCCCCGCCCCCACCGGTCGGCCAGGGAGGTTGGAGTACCGTTCACCGGCCACCTGGCACGGCACCTTGGCCGGTATCGAGCCCCAAGGGAGGGTTTCGAGCCCGAAAGTACGATAAGAGGGCGCGGGCACGGAAGGCGAACACGACGAAGGGGCCCGTTCCGCTGGACGGAACGAGCCCCTTCAATGGGAGCGCCAGGCCCGGATCGCACGGACTCTCCCTACTGAAAGTAGGGCGTGCTCTGGTAGCACCGCTGACGCCTGTTCGAGATTCCGTTTCCCGGAAGATCACTTCCTCTCGACGGGATGAACACTAGCAGGACATCACGCCCGGTCAGAAATCGTGGCCGGGCGAACGGCAGCGACCCCGGGGCGAACGGGGCGAGGCCGGGCCGAGGGGCGCACCGGAGCCCGACCGGGGCTGCGCGCCGGGGCCGGACCGGGGCCCCGGGTCAGCCCAGCAGCACCCGGTAGCCCTCGATCAGGGCGGTGAGCCCGAGTCCGAAGGCCCGGTCGGCGCGCTCGCGCCCGGCGGGGACGGCGTCCAGGGCGTCGGCCAGCCGCGGGGTGGCGGCCCGGTCGACGGCGTCGACCATGACGTCCGGGGCGACCAGGTCCAGCGCCGAGCCCAGGACGAAGCTCTCCAGGGCGGTGATCAGTCCCATCACGTCCCGTGCGGCGAAGCCCGCGTCCTCCAGGGTGGCGACGGCCCGCTCGTACAGCTCGTGCATGAACGATTCGGCCAGCGGCGCGGTGGCGAGCAGCCGGACGATGCCGGGGTGTTCGGCGAAGGCGTCCCGGTAGGCGTGCGCCCAGGTGCGCAGCGCGGCGTCCCAGGACTGGTCCCACATCGACTGCTCGCCGATCGTGCGCACCAGCTCGGCGCGCATCAGGGCGACGATCTCGGCCCGGCCCGTGACGTGGTGGTAGAGCGCGGAGGGGCTGACCTTGAGCGCACCGGCCAGCGCGGGGATGGTGAGGTCCCCCGCCTCGTCGACCAGCCGCAGCGCGGTGTCCACGATGCGCTGCCGGTCCAGCAGGGGTGTGCGCGGCCTGGGCATGCCCGGCTCCTCACCTTCGGGGTCGCCGAGCGGCCCGTCGGCACCGGCAGACCAAGATCGTCGTTATCCAAGCGTTACTGAACGGCTTTCAGTAAAACTCTTCCGCACCCGCCGGTGCCGCGCCTACGGTAACCGAACCCCATTCGGTTGGGCAGGCCGCGCACCCGTCGGCCCGCCCTGCCCCGGAGAGGACGCACACCCCCGCATGCGTGCCGAAACGATCTTCACCGGCGGCCGGATCCACACCGGAGACCCCGCCCTCCCCCGCACCCACGCCCTCGCCGTCGGCGCGGGGCGGATCGCCGCCCTCGGCGACGCCGCCCTCGCCCTGCGCGACGAAGGCACCGAGACCGTCGACCTCGACGGCGGCGCCCTGCTGCCCTCCTTCGGCGACGGACACGTCCACCCGCTGCTCGGCGGCATCGGCCTGCGCGGCGCGCCGGTCCGCGACTGCACCAGCCTGGAGCAGGTCGTGGCGGCCGTCCGCGACTGGGCGCGGCGCCACCCCGAGGCCGAGTGGATCACCGGCGACGCCGTCGACCCGTGGCTGGCCGAGGGCGGACTGTTCGACGCCCGACTGCTCGACGCCGCCGTCCCCGACCGCCCGGTGCTGCTGCGCACCATGGACCACCACACCGGCTGGGCCAACAGCGAGGCGCTGCGCCGGGCCGGGTACGGGCCGGACACCCCCGAGCCGGTCGGCGGCGAGATCGTCCGCCGGCCGGACGGCAGCCCGCTGGGCACCCTGCGCGAGTTCGGTGCGCTCAACCCCGTCCTCGCGCTCGTCCCGCCGCCGCCGTTGGCCGAGCAGGTCGCCGCACTGCGGGAGAGCACCGCCGCGCTCGCGGCCGCCGGGATCACCTGGCTCCAGGACGCCTGGGTCGAGCCCGCGCAGGTGGACACCTGGCTGGCGGCCGTCGCCGAGGAGGGCCTGCCGGTCCGGGCCGGGCTCGCCCTGCTGCTCGAACCGGACGGCTGGCGCGAGCGGCTCCCCCGGCTGGCCACCGACCGCGACCGGGTCGAGGCCGCCGGGCACGGGCGGCTCACCGCGCGGGCGGTCAAGTTCTTCGCCGACGGCGTCATCGAGTCCGGGACGGCCGCGCTGCTGGAGCCGTACAGCGACTGCCCGCACTCCCACGGCGTCGCCAACTGGACCGGCGCCGAACTGGCGGAGGCCGTCACCGCCGTGGACGCGCTGGGCTTCCAGCCGCACATCCACGCGATCGGCGACCTCGGCGTACGGATCGCGCTGGACGCCGTCGAGGCCGCCGCCCGCCGCAACGGGCCGCGCGCCCGCCGTCCGGTGATCGCCCACGTGCAGCTGGTCCACCCCGACGACCTGCCGCGCTTCGCCGAGCTCGGCGTGATCGCCAACTTCGAGCCGCTCTGGGCACAGACCGACCCGCTGATGACCGAGCTCACCCTGCCCCGCATCGGCCCGGAGCGCGGCTCCCGGCAGTACCGGATCGCCGCCCTGCTGCGCGGCGGCGCCCGGGTGTCCTTCGGCAGCGACTGGCCGGTCACCCGCTACGAGCCGCTGGCCGGGCTGGCCACCGCCGTCACCCGGCAGACCCCGGACGGCCTGCCGGACGGCGGCTGGCTGCCCGAGGAGCGGATCGGACTCACCGAGGCGCTGGCGGCGTACTCGGCGGGCGTGGCGCACCAGGCCTTCGAGGAGGCCGAGTGGGGCGTGCTGCGGCCGGGCATGCGGGCCGACCTGGTGCACCTGGCCACCGATCCCTACGCGGTGCCGGCCGGTGAGCTGGCCTCGATCGGGGTGGCGGGCACCTGGCTCGGCGGGCGGCGCACCCACGGCGGCCCGCCCGGTGGCGCCGACCGCTCGACCCGCTGAGGCGCCCCGCTCCCCCGGCAAACCCCAGCCGCCCCGACGGACTTCCCGACCGGTTCCGGCCGTCCCCCACGGCGGCCGTGCCTCGTTCCCCGGTCGGCGGCCGGCGCGTGTCCGCCGCCGACCGTCGCTTCCTCGTTCGCCCGACCTCAGGAGAGCTTCCCCCATGAACCCGCCCTCCGACGCGGCCTCCTCCTCCGCGCTCCGTCCCCCCAGCTCCGGCTCCGCTTCCGGCTCCGCCACCTCCACGTCCGCCTCCCCCGGCTCCCTGGGCTCCCCCGGCGGCTCCGGCGGCCTGGGACGCGGGGTGCTCGGTACCGGCGACATCGTCTTCTTCGTCGTGGCCGCCGCCGCGCCGCTGACCGTCATGGCCGGCGTGGCACCGTTCGCGATCTCCTTCGGCGGCATCGGCACGCCGGTCGCCTACCTGGCCACCGGCGTGGTGCTGGCGCTCTTCGCGGTCGGGTTCACCGCCATGACCGCGCACATCCGCAACGCCGGCGCCTTCTACGCGTACGTCACCCGCGGCCTCGGCCGGGCGGCCGGGCTGGGTGCGGCGCTGCTCGCGGTGCTCTCGTACAACGCCATCCAGATCGGGATGTTCGGCGCCTTCGGGTTCTTCGCCCGCACCACCGCCGCCGACCTGCTCGGGCTGGACCTGCCCTGGCCGGTCTGGGCGCTGTTCGGGGTCGCGGTGGTCTGGTTCCTCGGCTTCCGCTCGATAGACCTCGGGGCCAAGGTGCTCGGGGCACTGCTGATCGCCGAGACCGGCATCCTGCTGGTGCTCGCGGTGGCGGTGCTGGTCAAGGGCGGGGCGCACGGGCTGAGCCTGTCCTCGTTCGCCCCCGAGCACGTGTTCTCCGGGGGGATGGGCGGCGTGCTCGGACTCTCCTTCGCCGCGTTCATCGGCTTCGAGGCCACCGCGATCTACCGTGAGGAGGCCCGGCGGCCGCACCGGACCGTGCCGCGAGCGACCTATGCCGCGATCGCCTTCCTCGGCCTCTTCTACACCTTCGTCACCTGGATGATCGTGCAGGCCTTCGGCGACACGGAGGCCGTCGCCGCCGCCACCGCCGACCCGGCCGGGATGTTCTTCACCGCGATGACCGACTACGTCGGCGGCTGGGCGACGGAGGTGCAGCGGGTGCTGATCGTCACCAGCCTGCTCGCGGCACTGCTCGCCTTCCACAACACCATCACCCGGTACGGCTACGCGCTGGCCAACGAGCGGGCCGCCCCGGCCGCCCTCGGCCGGATCCACCCGCGCCACGGTTCGCCGTGGATCGGCGGCATCGCGCAGTCGGTGCTGGCGGCGGTGGCCGTCGGGGTGGCGGCGCTGATCGGGGCGGATCCGTACAACCAGTTCTTCCTCTGGGTGAACTCCCCCGGGGTGGTGGGCATCCTGGTGCTCCAGGCGCTGGCCGGCCTCGCCGTGTTCGCCTTCTTCCGCCGCAACCGGGCGGCCGCCGCGAGCGCCGGGGCGTTCCGTACGGTCGTGGCACCGCTCGCCGCCACCGTGCTGCTGTGCGGGGCCACGGCGCTGGTGGTGTGGCGGCTCGACCTCTTCACCGGCGCCGGCCCGGAGGTCAACTGGCCGCTGGTCGCGATCGTGCCGGTGGTCTTCCTGATCGGCGTCGGGATCGCCCTGCGGCTGCGGGCCCGGCGGCCGGAGGTGTACGCGCGGCTCGGGACGACCGAGGTCGACGCGGGCTGAGCCGCGGGCGACGGGCCGGGGGCGGCCGGGCGGCGGGCGGGCGGGCGACGGGCGGCGGGCGGCGGGGCCCGGTGACGACCGGGTGGCGAACCGGCTCCGCCCCGGCCGTCGCCTGGTCAGATCTGGCCGACGGCCTCGGCGAGGAGCCGGTAGGAGTCGAGCAGCGCGGTGCGGTCGTAGGTGCTGGTGGTGACCAGGAACTCGTCCGCCCCGCTGCACTCGACCAGCTTCGCCAGCTCGGCGGCGGCCTGCTCCGGGGTGCCCGCGATGTGGCCCTTGAGCGACTGCTCGAACGCGGCCCGCTCCCGGGCGGTCATCGCCCGGGCCCGGATCTCGGCGGCGGAGGTCAGCGGCGGGAACTCGCCGTGGGTGCGGGAGTACGCGCCGGACCAGGCCTCCGGGACGAGCAGCTCGCACGCCCGCTCGGCCGTGTCGGCGACGGCCACCGTCCCCGAGACCACCACGTACGGCTCGGCGGCCTGCGCGGAAGGACGGAAGCGGGCGCGGTAGCGGTCGATCGCCTCCAGCATCCGGTCCACTCCGCGCGGGGCGGCGATCACCAGCGGCAGTCCCGCGTCGGCGGCCAGGTCGGCGCCCGTGCCGGTGGCCAGGACGAAGGCCGGGACGTGCAGGCCTTCGGCCGGCCGGGCGTGGACCCCGCGGTTCGCCGGCTGCGAGCCGTCGAAGTAGCCGAGCAGTTCGGCCAGCTGGGCACCGAACGCGTCCGCGGCGTCCTTCTCCCGCCCCAGCGCCCGCCGGACACCGTCGGTGAAGCCCACCGAGCGCCCGAGCCCCATGTCGATCCGCCCCGGGAACAGTGCGGCCAGCACCCCGAACTGCTCGGCCACCACCAGCGGCTGGTGGTTGGGCAGCATCACCCCGCCGGTACCGACCCTGATGCGCGTGGTGGCGGCCGCCACCGCCGCAGCGAGCACGGTGGGCGCCGACCCGGCCACCCCCGGCACGCCGTGATGCTCGGAGACCCAGAACCGGTGGTAGCCGAGCCGCTCCACCTCACGGGCGAAGGCCACCGTGCTCCGCAGTGCCTGGGCCGGTTCCTCGCCCTGTCGGGTCCGGGAGCGGTCGAGCACGGAGAGCCTGGTCGTGGGCGCGGCGGTGGTCACGTCGTTGGACAACGCCTGCGCCCCGCACGGGCATTCCCCGAGCGACCGGGCCGCGGCCGACGGCCCGTCGGTCAGTCGCCCGCTCCGGGTATTCGGCCCGGACGGGTGTCCGTGGCCTCGGCCGCAGCCTCGGCCCTGACCGGGGCCCTGACCGGGGCCGGTGCCGGGGCTGTGACCTGGGCCGGGGCGGTGACTTTGGCGTGGGCCTTGCGGCGGCCCCAGGGCTTGTACACCGACAGGATCACGTTGAACAGGTAGAGCGTCAGCGCCACCGCCGGAACGATCACCGTGTTGTAGCGGACGAAGCCGAGGTCCGCCACCGTGATCGGACCGATCGGATGCGCGTCCACCACCCGCACCGCGTCGTGCAGCCGGTCGGTGAGGGCGAGGACGGAGGCCGTCATCGCCCCGAGTGTCAGCCAGAACTTGGTACTCACCCAGT
The DNA here is from genome assembly GCF_053612025.1 of Kitasatospora sp. NPDC054768. Lineage (NCBI taxonomy): Bacteria > Bacillati > Actinomycetota > Actinomycetes > Kitasatosporales > Streptomycetaceae > Kitasatospora > Kitasatospora sp. NPDC054768. The sequence goes on along the minus strand of NZ_JBSHBN010000019.1, from coordinate 41,598 downwards.
AGTACCGGAACAGCCCCCAGGACGTGCCGAGCCCGAGCGCCACCCCGCTCAGGAAGGTGAGCAGGCTCAGCGGCAGGATCAGCGCGTCACCGAGCAGGCCCATCGCCCGGTAGGCGGTGCGCAGCCGGTCGGCGTCCCCGGTCGTCAGGGCCGTCACCGCCAGGGTGAGCAGGCAGAGCATCAAGGCCAGCCAGCTCACCGAGGCGACGACGTGCAGGACGACCAGCGGTTTGCGCACCGCCGGCGGCAGGCGGCGGCCCCCGGACACGGGTGTCGCCACCCGCCGTGGCGTCGGTTCGGACGCCGCGACGGCGCCGGTGGGCGAGCGCACGGGTACCTCCTTCGAGTCGGGGTCACCAGGACGGCCCCAGGCTCTCCCGCCCCTGCCTCATCCGGCATCTGACGGTGGAAGTAACCTCGCCTACTCCCGAGCGAGTACACAGCCTCGGCGCAGCACCGGCCACGCCTCCCCCGGGAGCAGCACCGCCCCTCAGTCGGTCACCGCGAACCCCTGCGCCGCGCCCAGCCGCTGCAGCGAGGCCGGGCCGGGGATCCCGTCCGCCGCCCCCGCCTCGTACCCGCAGCTCCGCTGCCAGGCCGCGTACGCGGAGACCGTCCGGCTGCCGAACGAGCCGTCCACCCAGCGCTGGTCGAGCAGTCCCTCGTCCACGAGCGCCTGCTCCACGATGGCCGCCTCGGCCGGGTAGGTCAGGTGCCCCTGCTCGGCCCCCGGGTCGGTCCGGGCCGCCTCGATCACGTGGGCCACCGAGACCGTCCGCTGCCCGGGCAGGTAGCCGAGCAGCCGGCGCAGCGAGCCCGCGCCCGGGACGCCGTCCGCCGCCTGCCCGGAGTAGCCCAGACTCCCCTGGTAGTCCGCGTAGTTCTCGGTGTCCGCGTCCGTCCAGTTCGGGCCGGGGCCGGAGCGGTAGTGGTCGCCGAAGCCGTGCGCGACCAGCGCCCGCCCGACGGCCGTCACCTGGTAGCCCTGGGCCCCGTAGCCGTACGCCAGGCCGTTGATGCTGACCTGGTAGCGGGCGGGCGCGGCGGGGGGCACCGGGTGCTGCTGGGAGGGCGGGATGTCCGGGGAGCCGGGCCCGGCCGTGAAGTCGGGCCAGGAGCCCGGGTCGGTGTGGTCGTTGTAGGGCACGTGGGCGTGCGCGTACCAGCCGCCGAAGGCCTCCCAGGTCCGCTCGTCGCGGTGGCCGGAGAAGTCGGTGGGCCGGCCCATCGGCCAGATGTCGGGCACGCCCCAGGAGGTGATCCAGGCGTGGATGCGGTCCCAGCCCGCGCACGGGGTGTCGACCAGCCGCGGGTAGACGCCGCCCTGGTAGCGGCAGTAGGGGAAGAAGACCGCCTCGATCTGGATCACCACCCGCCCGGCCCGGTTGGTGCGGGTCGGGCTCTCGGCGGGGCTGAGCAGGCTCTTCGAGCGGGAGTCGGCCGGGAACAGCTGCGCCGTGCGGCCGCTGAACGGGTCCCAGACCAGGTGCGGCGCGCTGCCGGCGCCGCTGCCGGTGAAGTAGCCGACCAGGTCCTCGTAGGGGCACCAGTCCTGCGGTGCGGCGGCGGTCGCGTTGCGGTCCCAGGTGATGTGGGCGATGGCCTTCGGCGGGTACTGCTGATCGGTCGGCGCGTGGTCGCCGAGGTCGTGGATCTCGGCACCGGGCAGCCACGGTTCGGGCATTGCGGGCTCCTCCGAACGGCGTAAGGGCATCACTTCCGGTATCGGCAGGTACGGCTCGCGGATTGACCCCGACGGCGCAAATGCCCGGCGATGAACCCCCCGCACCCGCCCGGACGTTCGACTCTGCAGGGGGCGTTCGCCCCCGCGTGCGATTCCGGCGCCCGTGCGGGGGCGGTGGATCGCGCGGGAGGGGGCGTATTGCACCCCGTCGGGGCGCCGCTGTCAATCGTTGACATCAAAAGTGGTCTAGTCCACGGTAGTCCGGCGGACCGGCACCAGCCCGCGCCCGGGTCCTCCCTGTGCGCCCAACTGGCCTCCGTGGAACCGAATCTGACGATCCGATGGAGAAATCCGCACCATGCAAAGAGTCTGTCTCGCCCTGCCCACCATGCGGCCCTGCCCCGACACCATCGCGGAACTCGCCGAGGAGGCGGCCTACGCCGTCGCGACCTTCGGGGTCGAGGTGCACCTCCTCGTCCTCGACACCACCGACGCCGTCGGGTTCGCGGAGAACGCGGGCGCCGTGGCCGCGCTGGAGCCGACCCCCGGCGTGGCCGTCCACCACCTGGGCGAGGCGGGGCAGCGGGAGTTCCTGCGCCGGGTGTCCGAGCGCTCCGGCGCCGCCGACCCCGAACTGCTGCTCGACCTGATGCTCCCGCGGGCCGTCGCGTACGGTTCCTGCGTCAACCGGCTCTTCCTCGGCGCGGCCGCCCTGGGCTGCACCTCGGCGCACCTGCGCAACGACGACGCCGACTTCCAGGTCGTCGACGGCCGGAAGGTCTTCCCGATCCACCACGAGCTGCTCTCGATCGGCCGCCCGGCCGGCGAGGCGGTGGCCGGCGTGTCCCGCTCCGAGCTCGACCCGGCCGACGCGGACAAGCCGGTGATGCTGGTCAGCGGCTCCTTCATCGGCGAACTCAACGTGGACATCAGCGAGATCCACGAGATGGACCCGGCCGTCTACCGCGACGTGGTGCGCCTGTGGACCCCACCGGTGTGGTCGGAGGAGGAGAGGGACGCGATGGTGGACGTCTCCTTCAAGGGCGCCGGCTCCGAGCCGTTCAGCACCGACGAATCCGTCCTCGGCGTGCCCGACATCTGGGACGTCTACATGTGCAACATCGCCCTGGACCACCGGGCCTACGAGGTGCTGCCGCTGCTGCCCTCGATCGAGACCATCGGCAGCGACTACGCCCTGCTGCACGCCATGGTCCACTCCCGGCTGCCCGGCGTCGTCCACAACCGCCACATCGTCAACTACTACACGCCCGAGCGCCGCACCGGCACCGGCTTCGTCTCCTACCAGATGCGGTTCGTCAAGTTCCTGCTCTCGATGCTGTACCTGTACCCGGTCTACGGCGGGATGATCGACCTCGGCCGCGGGCTGCTGGACGAGCGGCACGGACTGAAGGTCGAGCCGATCCTCGACCTGGTGCGGGGCAGCGTCGACTGGGACCCGGCCGGGAACGTGCACTGCCTGGACGTCCTGGACCGCTCCTACCGCAAGCTGGGCGGCAAGTACGCCGAGCTCGCGGACGTGGTGGCCGGGCAGCGGCAGCAGCTCCTGGACGAGGCCCGGCAGGACGCCGAGCGGTGGGCGGTGCTGGTGGAGGCCTGGGCGCCGATGGTGGCCGCCGCCCGCGCGGAGGGACTCGACACCGGCACGGACGGCACGGACGCCGGCACGGAGGCGCCGGCTCGGTGAGCGAGGACCTCCGGATCCGGCAGCTGGCCGACGACGACTGGGACGCCGTGGTCGCGCTGGAGCACGACGCCTACGCGGCCGACGACCTGTCCGAGGGCCGGGAGGCGCTCCAGTCGCGCGCCCGCAGCTCGCCCGGCACCTGCTTCGTGCTGGAGCAGCACGGCGTGGTGCGCGGCTACCTGCTGAGCCTGCCCTACCCGCCGCTGCGCTGCCCGGACCTCAGCCGCCCGGAGGAGCAGGCCTTCCGCTCGACCAACCTGCACGTGCACGACCTGGTGATCGCCGAGGACCTGCGCGGACGGGACGTCGCGCTGGGCTTCATCCGGCACTTCCGGGAGCACGCGAGCGGGCAGGGCTACGAGCGGATCTCGATGGTCGCGGTGCGCGGGGCGGACATCCTGCTGCGGCTGCTCGGCTACCGGGCGCACCGGGAGGTGCCGGTGCCCGCCTGCTACGGGCGACGGGCGGTGTACATGTCGATGCCGGTGCGCTGACCTGCGCGGATACGCGGACGGATGATCACTCGTTCGGCCTAGTTCGACCGGCGAAGATCACCCCATCGGGTGAAGCTGGTGGCGGGGGGGGCCCCCCCCCCCCCGCCGCACGACCCCCCGACCCCCCCGGTACTACGAGGAGGAGCCCCTGAAAGCCGCCGGCGGACGCGAGTTAAACGCCCCGC